>JANWLQ010000050.1 GCA_025450725.1 Terriglobales bacterium | reverse complement strand
TTTTCGTAGCTCATGGTTTGGCCCTCAATTTATAGAGCGGCTCGAATTTCTCCACCGGCATGCGGCGGCGGTTGGCTTCCACCGCGCGCAAGGGTTCGACCGATTGTAAGCTGGCCAGGCTGCGGCGGGTGAGTTGCTGATACACGGCCGTGCCTTCCGACTTCCAGGCGATCTCCTCGGCGTGGAGCGGCCGCACGACTTTGGCCGGAACGCCCTGCGCCAGGTGGCGCGCCGGAACCTCGAAGTTGGCTTTGACAAAAGCCGCGGCGGCGACGATGGCGTGTTCGCCGACGCGAGCGCCATCCATCACGACGGCATTCATTCCGACCATGGCGTGCGCGCCGATGCGGCAGCCGTGCAGTACGGCGCCGTGGCCGATGTGTCCGCCGGGGCCGATGATGGTGTCCTCGCCGGGGAAGCCGTGCATGACGCAGGTGTCTTGCAGATTGCTGCCAGCTTCGAGGATCAGGCGGCCGAAGTCGCCCCGCAGCGAAGCGCAGGGGCCGATGTAGCAGCCGGGGCCAATGATGACATCGCCGATCAGCACCGCCGAGGGATGTACGAATGCGGTTGGGTCCACCACCGGCGTGATGCCGTCAAGGCTGTAGACATGAGGCATTAGGCGCTCATTAGGCAACGTGCGACCGGCTTTGGGTGACCCGGAAGCGGCTGGCGACAAAGGCGGAATCGGTCAAGGCGGCGTTTGCCGCCGGGTTGGCGCCGGTGCCGTGAAAGTCGCTGAAGGCCGCCGATTGGTTGATGAAGACGCCGCCGGTCAGGTTCTCCGAAAGCGCCACGCCGGCTTCGGAGGCCAGGGTCCGGGCGCGCTCAATCACCTCGGGACGGCTGGAGTACACCGAAAACGTCAGCGCGCCCGCTTCCCGGGCGCCGCGCGCGGCGAGATCCAGACTCTCTTCCGTCGAGCCGGTCGCGATGACGAAGGCCACCGGGCCGAAGATCTCGCGCTGATACAGCGCTGACTCGGACGCCTCGGCGCGCAGCAATAGCGGCGTGCGCACCCGGGCTTCGGGGAACACCGGATGGGTTAGCGTTTGGGAATCCAGAATGACATTGCCTTTGCGCGCCGCCTCGAGCCGGTTGATCACTCCGTCGTTTTGGATTGCGCCCAGAATCTCGACGGCGCGGGCGGGGTCGGCCACCAGTTTGGAGACGGCTTCGGCCAGCGCCTTGGCGACGGCATCGGCTTGCGGCTTGGGCACGTAAATGTTTTGCGGCGCGGTGCACATCTGGCCCGAGTACAAGGCCAGCGAGAAGGCCAGGTTGCGCGCGACCGCGGGCAGGTCGGCGACGTCGTCAATGACGACCGGGTTGACACCGGCCTTTTCGGTAAACACCTGCGCCTGGCGGGCGTTGCGCTCGATCCACTCGCCGTTTTCGGTGCTGCCGGTGAAATCTATAATTTTGATTTCGGGCCGCAGGGCCAGGCGCTGCGCTGTGTCGTCGCCGGCGGCGTGGGCGACCAACGTGACCACGTTGGGGTCAAAGCCACTCTCCCGCAGAACATCGCGGGCGATGGAAACGGTGATGGCGAGCGGCAGAATCGCTCCGGGATGGGGCTTAACGACGACCGCGTTGCCGGGGGCCAGACTGGCGAACAAGCCGGGGTAGCCGTTCCAGGTGGGAAAGGTGCAGCAGCCGATCACGAGGCCGATGCCGCGCGGGGCGATGGTGAATCGCTTCTCCATTTTGAGCGGGGGATTTTTGCCTTGCGGCTTTTCCCAGATCGCAGTGCCGGGGATGCGGCGCATTTCCTGCCAGGCGTAGGCTACGGCCTCGAGGCCGCGATCCTGGGCATGCGGGCCGCCAGCCTGGAAGGCCATCATAAAAGCCTGCCCGGTGGTGTGCATGACGGCGTAGGCGATTTCAAAACTACGCTGGTTTAAGCGGCTTAGGATTTCAAGCGAGACCGCAGTCCAGGCTTCGGGACCGGCCTGGCGCCAACTGGCTTCGGCCACGCTGACCGCTTGCAGCAGTTTGTCGAGATCCACTTTCGGATAGCGAACTCCCAAGGGCATGCCGTAGGGCGAATGCTCATTGCCGACCTCGCCAATGGTGCCCGGTTGGTCGATCGTAAAGGGATGGTTGAGGCGCGCCTCGAAGGCGCGCTTGCCGTCGTCATTCGCGGTCTCGCCGTAGACCTTGGGGCTGGGCATTTCGGAAAACGGCGTCCAGTAGCCGCGGGTCAGGGACGCCTCGACGGCGCGGTCGAGCATGGCGCGATGTTTGGTCAGGTCCATAAAAGAAGCTTAGCCCTCGTCGAAATCAACCACCACCTTGTCGGTCACCGGGTAGCTCTGGCAGGTCAGGATGTAGCCGCGGGCGATCTCGTAATCCTCGAGCGCGAAATTGCCATCCATGTCAACCTCGCCCGCGACTAGTTTGGCACGGCAGGTGGCGCAAACGCCACTCTTGCAGGAGTAGCGCAGCTCGATGCCGGCGCGCAGGCCGGCGTCGAGAATGGTTTCGCGACCTTTGATCACTGGGAATTGATAATGCCTGCCGTCGTGGATGAGCGTCGCCTCGCAGGTCTCGACGGCGGCCACGGGTGGGACCGCAAGGTGGCGCACGCCTGTGTGCTGCTGGCTGGCGGCAAACTGCTCGGCCTTGATTTTGGATTTCGCGTAGCCGGTGGACTTCAGGAACTCGGCGATGTCATGGTTCATGGCATCGGGGCCGCAGAGGAACACCGCGTCCATGGCCTGGAGCGGGCCCCAGTAGGCGAGCAAGGCGCGGACTTTCTCGGGGGTGAGACGGCCGTTGAGAAGGTCGAGATCCTGGTGCTCACGGCTCATTACGTGGACCAGCGTGAAGCGGGTGAGGTAGGTGTCTTTCAGGTCGGCCAGTTCCTCACGGAACAGAATGGCGCTGGAGGCGCGATTGCCGTAGAAAAGTGTGAATTCGCTGGCGGGCTCGGCCGCGAGCGTCGTCTTGATTATGGACAGCACCGGGGTGATGCCGCTGCCGGCGGCAATGGCCAGGTACTTGCGCTGGCACTGAGCATCCAGCGGGACATGAAAAAGTCCGGCGGGTGGCATGACCTCGAGCCGCGCGCCGGGATGCAACGCCTGGTTGGCCCAGGTGGAGAACACGCCGCCAGCCTGCCGCTTGATCAGGATCCGGAGCCGCTGCTCCTGCGCCGCGGCGCAGATGGAGTAGGACCGGCGCACCTCTTCGCCGTTGATGTGGGCGCGCACGTTGACGTGCTGACCCTGGGTGTAGCGAAAGGCGGCCGCCAGCTCGGGCGGAAGTTTGAAGGTCACGGCGACGGCGTCGCGCGTCTCCGGCCGGACCTCGGCGACTTCCAATGAATGATAGACGCTCATTAAAAAGGTTTGAAATAGTCGAATGGCTCGCGGCAGCTTTGGCAGCGGTACAGGGCTTTGCAGGGCGTTGAGCCGAATTGGCTAAGGCGTTCGGTTTGCGCGGCGCCGCAGCGCGGGCACACCGGCGCGGGGCCGCTGGCGATGCCGAACTGGCGCAACTGTTCCCTGCCCTTGGCACTGACCCATTCGCTCGACCAGGGCGGCGAGAGGCGGGTCTCGAGGCGAACGTCGTTTAACCCGTGGCTACGCAGCGCCGCCACGATGTCACGCCCGATCACCGTAGTGGCGGGGCAGCCGGAGTAGGTCGGCGTCACTGTCACAACCAATTCCTTGCCCTGCCAATTCACGTCCCGAACAATGCCTAGGTCCACCACGGACACGGCGGGAATCTCCGGATCGGGCACCGCCTCGAGCCAGGACCAAACTTGTTGAACATCCACCATCTGACTCACCATGTGGAATTGGGATAGGCGCGCTGGAGGAATTGCATTTCGGCGAGCAGCGGGCCCAGCTTCTCGGTGTGAATGCCCTGGCGGCCGCCGCGATGCATCCAGGCGTCGCGCGGTACGGTCACGGTCGCCGCCTGCAGCGTGGCTTCGACTTCGGCCTGCCAGGCGGGCCGCAAATGGTTAAAGTATTCGTCGAACATTTCACCGGTAAACGGCCATAGAGCGTCGACTGCCGTTTGCATCCGGCGATGGCTTTCTGCGGTTCCATCGCCCAGCCGGACAACCCAGTCGCGGCTGCGGCGAAGATGGTAGGCGACCTCTTTCGCCGCCTTGGCGGCGATCGCGGCGACCGAGGCGTCGTCAGAAAGGGCGAGCTGTTCGAGCGCGAGTTTGTGCCAGGCGTCGAAGTAAAACTGGCGCGCCATGGTGAAGGCGTAATCGCCATTGGGCTGCTCCACCAAGAGTAGGTTACGGAACGCGCCGGCATCGCGCAAGAAAGCCAAATCGTCCTCGGTTCGATTCCTGCCCTCACGCTCGGCGTGCAAGCTGAGCCACATTCGGGCCTGGCCGAGAAGGTCGAGAGCAACGTTGGCCAGCGCCAAGTCCTCTTCGAGCACCGGACCGTGACCGCACCACGCGCCGAGCCGTTGGCTCAGGATCAAATCGCTGTCGCCCATGGCCAGGGTTAATTGGAGGAGGTCAGGTTTCACAGGGGGCGCGGCGGCGATCAAATATTCTTCACCTCCGGCGGAACTTTGAAGTAACCGGGGTGGCGGTAGACCTTGGTGGTTGCGGCGGCGAAGAGGGCATCTTTATCGCCGGGCATGGAGGCCGTGATCTGCTCCGACGGCACGACCCAGATGCTGGTTCCTTCGTTACGTCGGGTGTAGATGTCGCGCGCGTTGGCCATCGCCATCTCGGCGTCTGCCGCGTGCAGGCTGCCGACGTGCTTATGCGCGACGCCGTGCTGGGAGCGGATGAAGACTTCAAACAGCATGCTGCTCCCCATGTTTGGCGGCGTAAGCGTTGCCGGCGTCGCGCACCCATGCACCTTCGTCGTGCGCCTGACGGCGGGCGCGCATGCGGTCGGCGTTGCAGGGTCCGTGGCCGCGAATGACCTGGTTGAACTCATCCCAGGGGATTGGGCCGAAATCGTAATGGCCGCGGCTTTCGTTCCAGACCAGCTTGTCGTCGGGGACTTTTAAACCCAGGTATTCGGCTTGGGGAACGGTTTGGTCCACGAACTTCTGCCGCAGCGCATCGTTGGAGATGAGCTTGATCTTCCAGGCCGAGGACTGGGCGGAGTGGCTGGACTGCTCATCGGGCGGGCCAAACATCATAAGTGACGGCCACCACCAGCGGTTGAGCGCGTCCCGCGCCATGGCTTTTTGCGCATCGGTTCCGCGCGAGAGTTGCATTAGGATGTCGTAGCCCTGGCGCTGGTGAAAACTTTCTTCCTTGCAAATTCGAACCATGGCGCGGGCGTAGGGGCCGTAGGAGCAGTGACAGAGCGGGATCTGATTCATGATCGCGGCGCCGTCCACCAGCCAGCCGATGGTGCCGATGTCGGCCCAGGTCAGGGTGGGGTAATTGAAGATGCTGGAGTATTTGGCCTTGCCGC
>JANWLQ010000049.1 GCA_025450725.1 Terriglobales bacterium | reverse complement strand
CGTGCGGGGAGAGAGGCGCAAATGCTGGGAGAATGCAACACGGCTGTGACGGCCAACGCCAAGACGGCCGTACCGGAGTGAGTATGCGCGCGTCGCGCCTGGGTACGATCCTCTTCAGTGCGACGCATGCCAATTACGGCAGTCATGTTCAATGCCGCTCCCGTTCGTAGCGCGTGCTCTCCGGCATCGGGCGCAGCCCACTTACAAAAGCCTCCAACGCCGGCCGCGACGCCCCTATCTATAAAACCCCCTAGCACTCATCCTGACGCCATTACCAAACTTTGCCAAACTTCGTTATTACCCCGGTTGCGCGTCAGAACTCAAGCAGCTTACGCATGGCGGCGGTAATGTCGGCGGGACTGGGCAACACTGCCTCCATCAGTCCAACGTTGTACGGCATAGGCACATCCGGCACGGCCAGGCGCGTGATCGGCGCGTCCAGCGACAGGAACGCTTCCTGCGCGACAACGGCGGCGATCTCAGCCCCAAAACCGGCTGTCAGGGTGTCTTCGTGGACGATCAGGCAGCGCGAGGTCTTACGCACCGACTCCAGCACCGCTTCGCGATCCCACGGCACCAGCGTGCGCAGGTCGAGTACTTCGACCGCGCCGGGGAATGCCTGGCTCGCCTCGAGCACCCGCTCCAGCATCGCCCCCCACGTTACGACGGTCAGTCCCGAGCCCCGCTGCACGACATTCGCCTTACCCAGCGGCAGCACATAATCGTCCCCGGGATAGGGACGGCGCGCGGTTGCCGCGTCGAGTAAATTGCGGTGCTCGAAGAAAATGCTCGGGTTCTGGCTGCGCAGCGCCGCGCGCAGCAGCCCCACCGCGTCGGCGGCGTTGGAAGGGAAGAGTACCTGCCAACCAATCGAGTGAACAAACGTCACCTCGCTCGAAAGGCTGTGCCAGGGGTCGCCGCATTTGAAAAATCCGCCCGGCATCCGCACCACGATCGGGGCCGAGAACCGGTTGGCCGTCCGCCAGCGCAGCGTCCCGCAATCGCTGAGTTGCTCGGTCGCAGGCTCGGCATACTTGCGAAATTGAATCTCGGCCACTGGTCGCAATCCGCCCAGCGCCAGGCCCACTGCCGAACCGATGATGCCTTCCTCGGACAGGCTCGTGTCAAACACCCGCTGGCCGCCAAAGGCCGCATACAAACCCTGGGTCGCCGTATGAACACCGCCCTTGGGACCGACATCTTCGCCAAAGACGAGCACCTTGGGATTGCGCCGCAGCTCGACCTCGAGCGTCGAGCGAATGGCGGCAACCATGTTCAACCTTGCGCCAATGACCGCAGCCGTCGGTTCGGCGGGCTGCCGCTCGTTGGCAAACACAAAACTGCGCACCGTCTGAGGGTCGGGATCGGGCCGCCGTTCGGCCTCCGCACGAGCGGCCGCGACCTCGGCGGCGGCGGCGCTCTCGAGCGCCTGCCAGGCGGATTCGGAAACGCGGTCGGGAACCAGAAACTGCTTGAGTTTGGGAAGCGGATCGCGGGCGCGCTCGTCCGCCTGGAGCTCAGCGCTCTTATACGCCTGCGTGTCCTGCCCGGAGTGGCCGCTCAGGCGCGGCACCCGCAGCCGCACCAGCGCCGGCCCCTCGCCGGCCCGTATCGCCGCGATGCCCACACTAACCGTCCGCAGCGCCGCCGCCGGATCGGTGCCGTCGCCTTCGAAAATCCGCAAGTTTCGGAACGACGCCAAATTGGCGGCGATATTGCCGCCCGGTGTCTGCTGGGTCGCCGGAACGGAAATCCCGAAGCCATTGTCCTCGATGAAAAACAACATCGGCAGCCGCAGCGTCGTGGCCAGCGTGAGCGCCGACCAAAACCCGTTGGTCGCCACCGAGGCCTCACCGCCCAGCGCCACCGCGACCGCCCCTTTGTAGCTCGCGTCGCCAACTTGGTCACGATGGTAGACGATTGATCGCGCCCAGCCCGCCGTCGTCGTGTACTGTGTGCCCACCCCGCCCGCCATCGGCAACACCACCGGGCCCCCCGATCGACTGGGCAAATTGTAGACGGCGCCGATGTCGCGGCCCTCGCTCACGCTACCCGTTTTCGCCATGCCCCCGGCCAGCGCGTCGGCTGGGCTGAGCCCGAGCGTCAACAGCAACGGACGGCTGCGGTAATACCCACTGGCTGCGTCATGCGCACGATTCAGCAGCGTTCCCAGCAACACCTGGCCCAATTCGTGCCCGCGCGCGGAAAACTGGTACAGAACTTTCTTGGCCGGTACGAGTTCGGTTTCCTCAATGCGGTCGAGCTCCCGCGAGACGAGCATGACCCGCGCCACGCGCTGCCAATCACACCTTGGAAGCGGCAGCTCGGCGCGCTTCTGCGCCGCCGCGACCGGAGGCCTGTCCTGACGCGCGACCGGCTGGACAACCGCGTTAGGCGGGTTGGAAGGCTGCGGCGGGCGACGTTCTTCCCCCCCTGGCCGCCGGTGGCGGCGACGGCGCCGCCGCGGAGTTCGCGGCGGTGCGCCCGGCGCATCCGGCGTTGCGCCGCCCGTGGCGGCGCTCAAGCTTGACGGCGTTTCAGGCGCTGCCGGCGGTGCTGCCTCGGGCGCGGCCTCCTGGCTGGGCGGCGCCTCGGCCGTTTCCGGCGTGTCAGACGCTAAGGACATGCCGCTCCTCAGTCTTTTTCGCCGCGTGTACCGGCCACAGCCAGTGCCGGTACGCGGGCATCCGTCCGCGCGTAGCGTCGGCGTAGAGGCGCTGCAACTTCGGCGTAATCGTGGCCGGCGCGCCATCCTTGATGAGGCGGTGGTCAATGTGGGTGACACTGATCAACTCGACTGCGGTGCCGCAGAAGAAAATTTCATCGCAAATGTAAAGCTCGCTGCGGTCAATCGAACGCTCGACCACTTCCAGCCCCAATTCGCGCCGCGCCAATTCCATCACGCAATCGCGCGTAATCCCCTCGAGAATGTTGTCGGTCACCGGCGGTGTGATCAGCTTGCCTTTCCGCACCATGAAGATGTTCGACGCCGCGCCCTCGGCCACGTGTCCATCCTGGGTCAGGAAAATGGCCTCGTCATGGCCATTGGCGCGCGCTTCGCCCCCCGCCAGCACGCTATTTACATAAGCGCCGGAAATTTTCGAGCGCCCGGGAATGGCATTGTCGTCTACCCGGCGCCAGGTGACCACGCCGGCCTTGAAGTCCCGCTTGCCGGTGAAGTAATCGCCAAATGGAACTACGACAATGGCGTAGGCGTCGTTCTCGTCGGCATGCACCCCGATACGCGCCGAGGCCTTGTAGGCCAGAGGGCGCACATAGACTCCCGAGTGAAACTTGTTCTTCCGGCACAGCTCAGCCGTGATCTCACAGAGCTGCTCCACATCGGCAGGCACCTTGATCCCGACAATGCCGCAGTTGGCCTTCCAGCGTTCGTAATGCTCGCGCACTCGAATGAGGTACAACTCGTGGTCGTCTTCGTTGTAGCCGCCCCGTATTCCCTCGAAGACCCCGGTGCCGTAATTGAGGCCGTGAGTCAGGATATTGACGTTGGCATCGCCCAATCGCACATAGCCGTCTTGAAACCACACCACTATATTCGGATCCGGGGGTACTGTTTTCATGGACGAGGCAGCCTCCGTGGCTATTTTCTCCCATTTTCCCGTCGCGGTGGTGCCAAACTTGCTCTGTATGTTTTATTTGACCGAACTCATCAACCTCCCGGTGCGGGGCAGCGACGGCCGCCGCTTCGGACGGCTGCGCGAGTTCGTGATCGAGCCGGAGAAAGACCCCAACCGCGTTTCCAGCTTGATCTACCTGCATGACCACAACCTGTGGCAGTTGCCCGTGCGCATTCTGGGTATGGATCTCGAGGGGATCGCCATCGAGCCCTTGTACGCCGCGCCCGTGCCGATGCAGACCAACTCCGGGCATTTGCTGCTGCGCCGCGACGTGCTCGATCAGCAGATTATTGACGTCAACGGACGCAAAGTCGTGCGCGTCAATGACGTCGGCCTGGAACTCACCGGCCAAAACGGCGCCGCTCCTGAATTGCGGGCGCAGCAGGTCGAGGTCGGCGTCGCGGGCGCGCTGCGCCGCATGCTGCAGGGCGCCGTTCCTCGCTCCTGGCTGTCGCGCCTGTCGAGCTGGGCGCGCCCCCGCACCATCCCCTGGCGCGCCTTCGACCTGGTCGAAATTGACCCGGCGCGTCGCATTCGTTTGCAGATTGACTACCGCTCCCTCGGCCGCCTCCATCCCGCCGACGCCGCCGACATCATGGAAGAGCTGGCCCCGGCCGAGCGCGAAGCCGTTTTTGGTTCGCTCGACAACGAAGTGGCGGCTGATATCTTGGGCGAGGTCAATCCCCGCCTGCAGCGCTCGCTCATCGAGGGCCTCGAGACCGAGCACGCCGCCGACATCATCGAGGAAATGGAGCCCGACGAGGCGGCCGACATCCTGGCCGAGCTGCCCGAGTCCAAGTCCGACCAGATCCTGAAGGACATGCAGGCCGATGAACGCGAGGACGTCGCCGATCTTCTCGAGTACCGCGACGACGTCGCCGGCGGCCGCATGACCACCGACTTCATCGCCCTCCCCCACCAGGCCCACGTAGCCGACGCGGTCGCCGCCTTGCGCAACTTCGAGGGCCAGGCGGAAAATGTAACCACCGTGTTCCTGGTCAACGAGCATCAGCACGTGGTCGGCATGGTGCCTCTCGCGCGCCTTCTGTTGGCCGGGTCCGGCGACAGCCTCGAGCCCATGGCCGAGTCCCCCATTTCGGTCGAGCGCGACCGCCGCGAGCGGGATGTGGCGGAGATATTTAACAAGTACAATCTACTGGCGCTGCCCGTCGTGGATGAACAGCAGCGCCTGGTCGGCGTGGTCACCGTGGACGATGTAATTGCATGGCTAAGCGAGAAATAGTCAAACCAGAAGTAGCTCCCAAACTGGCTCTCCCCCGCCACATCGCCATCACCATGGATGGCAACGGTCGTTGGGCCCAGCGGCGCGGTAAGCCCCGTATCGCCGGCCATCTCGCCGGCGTGTCCGCCGTCCGCGCCACCGTCGAGGCCTGCGCCCGGCTGGGCCTCGAGGCGCTGACGCTCTATGCCTTCTCAACCGAAAACTGGAAGCGCCCTCAAACCGAGGTTACGTTTCTAATGCGCCTGTTGCGACGCTTCCTGCGCGAGGAAGTTGAGCTGATGCGGCGCCAGAACATTCGCCTCCAGGGCATGGGCCGGCTGACCGCCTTGCCTCCCGCCGTGCAGCGCGACCTCCAGGCGGCGACCGAGGCCACCGCCGCCGGCACCGGCATGGTGCTGACCCTGGCTTTAAACTATGGCGGCCGCGCCGAGATCGTGGACGCCTGCAACGCGCGCTGGGAGGAAGCCCGCCGCCAGGGCCAAACCGAAACCGTTACCATGACCGATCGCGACCTGCAGGCGCATTTGTATTCGCCCCATCTGCCCGACCCCGATCTGCTCATCCGCACCGGCGGGGAAATGCGCATCAGCAACTTTCTGCTCTGGCAGTGCGCCTACTCTGAAATCTGGGTGACGCCGGTGCTGTGGCCCGATTTTCGCGGCCAGGACTTGTCCCGCGCCATCGAGGATTTCCAGGGCCGCGAGCGCCGCTATGGCGGACTCGCGCAAGTGGCGGGCCAGCCATGACCCGTGTATTGACCGCGCTTCTCCTCGTCCCCGTCGTCATTGCCGTCGTCATTTGGGCGCCGGAGGCGATCTTCGTCTTCCTCACCCTTCTCCTCACTCTGTTCGCCTTGCGCGAACTCTACGACCTCGCCCAGGGCCAGGGCCTGGCCCCCTACCGCTGGCTGGGCCTGGTGCTGACCGCGGCGGTGATGGTTCTGTTCGCGCTGCCCTCCGCCGCTTCGGTGGGTTTGTTGTTTGCCGTGCTGGCCGCGTGCCCACTCGCGGTGCTCATCCGCGGCCTGCGCCAACCCGAGCGTATGTCCAACTTCGCCGGCGATGCCGGCGCAACCCTGCTCGGCGTTCTTTATCTCGGTCTGCTGATGGGGATCTTCGCGCGCCTGCGCTTGTCGGGTGTGGGCTGGGTTTTGTTTCTGTTCGCGGTGGTCTGGCTCGGCGATACCGCCGCGCTCTATGGCGGCAAACTTTTCGGCAAGCATGCGCTCGCGCCCAGCGTGAGTCCGAATAAGACATGGGAGGGAACCGCAACCTCGTTCGTGGTCGCGCTGGCCGTCGGATGGAGCTTCGGTCACTGGTTCGTGAACGCAAGCTGGGCCTGCATGGCCGTGGCGGCGGCGATGAATGTAACCGCACAGTTGGGCGATTTGGCCGAGTCGCTGCTCAAGCGCGGGGCCAATCTCAAGGATTCGGGCAGCATCCTGCCCGGACACGGCGGCGTTCTCGATCGCATTGACGCTATGCTGTTTGCAGCGCCCGTCCTTTGGTATTATTTGGCGTTTTTCCGCCCCTAACGAATGAACTCGACACTTCGCAGGCTGGCGCTGCTCGGTTCCACTGGGTCCATTGGCCAAAACACCCTCGACGTGCTCGCCGGCTTCGGTGACCGCTTCACCGTGCACGCCCTCTGTGCCGGCGACAACATCGCCAAGCTCGCCGAGCAAGTCGAGACGTGGCGGCCGCCGTTCGCGGTCGTGCGTTCGAGCGAGGGCGCCGATCAGCTACGGCGGATATTGATCGAACGCGGCGTGACACCGCTGCCCGAGATCGCTCACGGTGAGGCGGGATTGCTAGCCGCCGTCGCCGCGCCCGTGGACATGGTCGTCGCAGCCACAGTCGGCGTCGCGGCGCTCGGCGCCATTGCCGCCGCGCTTGCCGCCGGCCGCACCGTTGCCCTGGCGAACAAAGAAGCCTTGGTCGTGGCGGGCGAACTGCTCCTCGCCATCGCGCGCAAAAACGGCGCCCAACTGCTGCCCATTGATAGCGAACATAGCGCCATCCACCAGTGCCTGCGCGGCAGCCAGCCAGCTGAAGTGGCGCGCTTAATCCTGACCGCCTCAGGCGGCCCCTTCCTGCGTTGCTCAGTGGAGCAGTTAGCCACTGTCACTCCCGCGCAAGCGCGGCGCCATCCCACTTGGGACATGGGCAGCCGCATCAGCCTTGATTCAGCCACACTGATGAACAAAGGTTTCGAGGTGATCGAGGCCTGCCACTTGTTCGGCGTCCGCGAATCTCAAGTGGAGGTGCTGGTTCATCCACAGTCAATTGTTCACTCCATGGTGGAATTCAGCGATGGTTCGACGCTCGCGCAACTGGGAACGGCTGACATGCGCACCCCGATTCAGTACGCACTCACCTACCCTCACCGGCTCCCAAGTATCAGAAAAAGGCTAAACTTAAAAGAAATGAGCCGGCTTGATTTCGAGTTGCCCGATCATCGTCGTTTCCCTTGCCTGGGACTCGCGCGCCAGGCCCTACGCTCCGGCGGCGCCGCTCCGGCGGCCTTGAACGCGGCCGATGAGGTGGCGGTGGCGGCGTTTTTTGCGGGCCGCATCCCGTTTACCCGGATCGCGGGCGTGGTGGAAGAAACCTTGTCGGAAGTCGGTGCGCCTCCTATCGCGAGCATTCAGGCGGTTCTGGAAGTTGATGCCCACGCTCGCCGCGTAGCTCAGTCGCTGCTATGAACCATTTTCTCGTCAACACGCTCGCCGTCGCCGTTGTCTTGGGCGTCATCGTCTTTGTTCATGAACTCGGCCATTTTGTGGCGGCCAAATTCTTTGGCGTGCGAGTGGATACCTTTTCCCTCGGCTTCGGCACTCGCTTATTCGGAGTGCGCTATGGCACCACCGATTACCGCGTGAGCGTGTTGCCGTTCGGCGGGTATGTCAAGATGGCCGGCGACAATCCGCTCGATGAGCCCACCGGCAATCCCGACGAGTTTTTATCGAAACCGCGCTGGCAGCGGTTCATTATCGCCTTCGCCGGGCCATTCATGAATGCGGTGCTGGCGGTCGGACTGCTGATTCCGGTATACATGCGCGAGTACCCCCGCAATCCCGTGCTCGACTCCCCGGCGGTTGTGGCCGAAGTGGAACCGGGCTCACCCGCGGCCAGCGCCGGCCTGCGGCCCAATGACCGCATTACGTCCATTGACGG
>JANWLQ010000048.1 GCA_025450725.1 Terriglobales bacterium | reverse complement strand
GAGGGCAATGCCAACCGGCGCTTGTCGAGCGGCGTGCTGGACATCTGGGGACGTTAAGAGGCTCGCCTCCCTTCACTCCAACCCGCCGCGACTCCGCGTTGCTACGTCGCTGGGGCCATCTCCGTGGAGATGGGATCGAAGGTGCGGCGGAATTCGATTCACGACAGCTGGCCGCCCTTCGGAATTTCGCGGCCTTCCACCTCGATCTCCTCCCATAGAGGACTCGGTGGCTGCCTGCGTCGAGAAAGAAAGGCCTTTTTTACGGTATTCTTTCTGCGTGCGTAACTCTTCCCTGCTCACGATTGCATTGTTGCTGGTTGGCTTGGCGTCCGGCGGACGGGCGCAAAGCGCGGTTCCAACGCCGGCCTCGGTGCTCGGGCATACCCCCGGCGACGACTTTTACCTGGCCAATTACGAGGAGTCGAACGCCTATTTCCACAAGCTGGCGGCGTCGTCGAATCGGATACGCATGGTTCCGGTGGGCGCGACCACGCGCGGCATTAAGAACTGGGAGATCGCCATTATCTCGGCGCCCGAGAACCTGGAGGCGCTCGACAAGTACAAGGACATTAATAAACGCTTGACGCTCGCGCGCGGCCTCGACGACAAGACCGCCGGGGCGTTGGCGCGCGAGGGCAAGGTGATCGTTCATATTGACGGCGGCATGCACTCGAGCGAAGTGGCCGGGGCGCAGCACTCGATCAACCTCGCCTACCATCTGGTTTCGGCGCAGAACGACCCGGAAGTGGATGCCATTCTGCACAACGTGATCCTTGTGCTGTGGCCGACACTGAACCCCGACGGGCAGGACGAAGTCGTGAGCTGGTACCGGAAGAACCTGGGCACCAGCTTCGAGGTCAGCCCGCTGCCGGACTTGTATCAGGAGTATGTCGGCCACGACAACAACCGCGACGGCTACATGAACAACATGCTGGAGTCGCAGGTGATCACGCGCCAGGAACTCGACTGGAACCCGGAGGTGTTTTATACCCAGCACCAGACGGCGCCGTTTCCGGCGCGGATTTTCATCCCGCCCTTTGTCGAGCCGATTTCGAGCAACATCAATCCGACGCTGATGCGCTGGCTCAACGCCTTCGGCATCAACATGGGCGCGTATCTCGATGAGCACGGCATGCCGGGCGCGATTCACCGCGTGGGCTTCGACAACTGGTACCCGGGGTTTCAGGACTTCACCGGGATTTTCCGCAACTCGATCGCCTTCTTCACCGAGACGGCGCTGTACGGCTACGCGACGCCGCATTTCTATACGGTGCGCGATTTCCCGCGCGATTTTCAGAATCTCGACCGGCAGGTGATGTACAACTCGCCCTGGAAGGGCGGCTGGTGGCGGCTGGGCGACGCGGTGCGTTACATGGTCGGCGCCTCGATGTCGGTGCTCGACACGGCGGCGAAATATCACGAAGAGTTGCTTTATAACAAGTACCAGGCGGCGCGGGACACCATGGCGCAGTTCACAGAGAATCCGCCGTATGCGTACGTGATACCGGCGGAGCAGGCGCACCCGGCCGAGGCGGCCGATTTGGCGCGCGTGCTGCTGACCAACGGCGTCGAGGTGCACCGGGCGGAACAGGCCTTCGCGGCCAACGGCCGCAGCTACCCGGCCGGGTCGTGGGTGATTTTGATGGACCAACCGTTTGCCCAATTGGCGAAGGAACTGATCGAACCGCAGGTGTATCCGGACCTGCGCAGCAACGGCGTGCCGATCCGCCCCTACGATGTCGCGGGCTGGACGCTGCCGCTGCAGATGGACGTTGAAGCCGATGCCGTCGCGCAACCGGTGACGGCGGCCCAGCGGGCGGGATTGCGTTTGCTCACCAGCGTGACGACGGCGCCGGGCAAAATTGAGGGCGCGGGCTCGGTCTACGAGTTGGGGCCGGAGACGAATCAGCACTTCGCGGTGATGAACGCCGCGTTGGCGGCTGGAGGAACGGTGCGCATGGCGCCCGACGGCACGATTGCGGTGAGCGGTGTCAGCGCGGAGCGCATGGGCGAACTGCTGAAGACGGCGCCGGCCGGAGCCAAGGCCGCCGCCTCGGCACCCGCCGACGCGGAGACCGTGAAGAAGCCGCGGGTCGGTTTGTACCGGTCGTGGAGCCCGAACAGCGACGAGGGATGGACGCGTTGGATTCTGCAGAACTACGGGTTCGCGCCGATTACGCTGCACAACGGCGACATCCAGGCGAGCGATTTGATCCAGCGGTTCGACGTCATCATTTTGCCGGACGCGGGCGCGAACCAGATTCTGAATGGCTTCGGACCGGGTACGCTTCCGGGAGAGTACGTCGGCGGCATTGGCGAGCTGGGGGTGCAGTCGCTGCGCGCGTTTGTCGCCGCCGGGGGCACGCTCGTTGCTTTCAATAACGCTTCGCAATTCGCCATTGATCAGTTCGGGCTGCCGGTGGTGAACGTGCTCGCCAAGCTCAAGCCGGATGAGTTTTATTGTTCCGGCTCGCTGCTGACGATTGATTTGAACGGGCCGCAGCGGCGCGACACCGCCGGGCTGCCGGAACAGCCGCATGTGATGTTTGAAAACGGACCCGCGTTCGCCACTGAAGCGGGATTCCGCGGGGCCATTCTGGCCACCTATCCCGACCATGTGTCGGCTCTGGCCAGCGGGTATTTGTTGGGTGCGAACTATCTCGAGGGAAAGGCCGCAGCGCTCGAGGTGGCGTACGGCAAAGGCCGGGTTTATTTGTTTGGCTTCAAGCCGCAATGGCGCGCGCAGTCGCATGGCACCTACAAATTCATGTTCAACGCCATCTATGATTCGCCGGCCTCGTCGCGGCCGTCGAGCTTCCCGGCTCCAGCCGGGCTGACCTCGATTCCGGTGCCGGGCGCGCCAGCGGCGGCGCCAGCGGCCGATCAGCAAGGTGGACGCGGCGGACGGGGCGGGCGTGGCGGGAATTAGCCTGCGCTGGGCCCTGGCGCTGGCTTTGCTCGCGGCATTCGGCGTCGCGCAGAAGCCTTATTTCGCGCTGCACGAAGTCGCACCGGGTGTGTTTGCCGCCATCGGAACACCGGGGAGCGGAGCGGGCAGCAACGCCGGCTTCATCATTGGCGACAACGGCGTGCTGGTGATCGACACCTTTCAAAAAGTCGAAGCGGCGCGGGCGCTGCTGGCGGCCATTCGCGAAAAAACGGCGCTACCGGTGCGGTTCGTGGTCAATACCCATTACCATCTCGACCACGTCACCGGCAACCAGGTGTTTGCCGATGCCGGAGCAACCATCATCGCGCAGCGGAACGTCAGGGCGTGGATCCATACCGAAAACCTGAAGTTTTTTGGCCCGCACCCGGCCCCCGCCGCGCAGGCCACGGTGGCGGGATTGCGCGCGCCGGATTTGGTCTATGACGATGGCGTCGAGATTGATCTGGGCCGGCGCCGGGTCGAGGTCGCGGTGCGCCTCGGTCACACCGGCGGCGACTCGGTGGTGCGCACCGGAGACGTGCTGTTCACCGGAGATCTGTTCTGGCGGCATTCGCTGCCCAACCTAATCGACGAGACCACCGCTCCCCTGTTGACGACGTTGCGGGGATTCACCTCCGGCTCCCAAGCCGCGACGGTGTTTGTGCCTGGCCACGGCGAGGTGGGCACCGCCGCGGACGTTGGTGAATTCCGCGGGTACATCGAGGATTTGCAGCGCGACACGCCGACCGAGCTGGCGGCGAAGTACTCGGGCTGGAGCGGCTACAGCCATTTCATCGGCCCCAACCTCGCTGATGTGGCGGCCGAGCGCAGCGGCACGAAAAAGCTTCCCCGCCCCGGCGCTTGACAGCCGCCGCACTTTGCGGTACAAAGTAGCTATGGATGAGCTGAGCCGCGCGCTGGATGAGATCGCCGCCATCCGGGGGCAGATGGCGCGCGTGGCCGAGTTCCGCGGCTATGGTCCGGCGGCACTGATGGCGACCGCCGGTTTCGCCCTGCTGGCGGGGTTCGCGCAAGCCGTCTGGGTGCCCCAGCCGCTGAGCACGCCTGGAAGTTACGCCTATCTGTGGAGTGTCGCCGCGGCGGCCGCCGCCGCGATGATCGCGATTGAGGCCGTGGCCCGCACCCGCCGTTTGCACCGGGGCCTGGCGGACGTCATGATCCGCGCCGCGCTCGAACAGTTTCTCCCCGCGGCGGTGGCCGGCTTGCTGCTGACGCTGGTCTTGTTGCGGGCCGCGCCGTCGAGCGCCGGGCTGCTGCCGGGGCTATGGCAAGTCATTTTTGCGCTCGGTGTATTCGCCACCAGCCGCTTCCTGCCGCGCGCCATCATGGCGGTGGGAGGTTGGTATTTGGCCACCGGCCTGGCTTGCATTGCAGTCAGCGGCGATGCCCAGGCACTCGCGCCCTGGCGCATGGCCGCTCCCTTTGCCGTGGGCCAGGCGATGGCGGCTTTCATTTTGTGGCGGGCTTCGCGCGTGCTGCCGGAGGTGGAAAATGGCGGCTAGATTCGAGTATGCCGGCCTTGACCGGGTCATTCATGAGCGTGCGCGTCTGGGCATCGTGACGTCGCTCGCGTCCCATTCCAAGGGGCTCCGCTTTAACGACCTCAAGCAGCTATGCGGGCTCACCGACGGCAACCTGAGCCGGCACTTGACGGTGCTTGAGGCGGCCGGAATGGTGAGCATTGAAAAGACGTTTCGGCGCAAGCGCCCCGAAACGCGCTGCACGCTAACACGCGGCGGGCGGGCGCGTTTCGTCGCCTACCTGGACCAGCTACAGCACGTGGTGGCCGACGCCGCCGCCGCGCGCGTGGCGCCTGCGCGCGGCAAATTGGCCACCGAAGGCGCGGGGTAGTTTTTTTTGGAGGTTAACTTTACAATGCAAAGTTCTTTACATATGGCGATCATCATGGACGGCAACGGGCGCTGGGCCAAAGCCCGGGGCTGGCCGCGCGGCGCTGGGCATCAAGCCGGCGTCTCGGCGGTGCGGCGGGTGGTCAAGGCCGCGCCCCGCTGCGGCGTGGGCGTGCTGACGCTCTATGCGTTCTCGAGCGACAACTGGAGCCGTCCGGCGGCCGAGGTGGCGGGAATTCTCGGGCTGCTGCAGTTTTATTTGCGCCAGGAAAGCGCCGCGCTGGCCGCAGCCGGCGTGCGCTGCGGCTTCATAGGTCGGCGCGATCGCCTGCCCCGCACCCTGGTCGAGGCCATGGTGACGACCGAGAGCGAGACCGCCGGTGGCCAAGAGCTGTGGCTGCGCCTCGCGATTGACTATTCTTCGCGCGCCGAAATCGAGCGTGGGGGAG
>JANWLQ010000047.1 GCA_025450725.1 Terriglobales bacterium | reverse complement strand
GGCCGTCCGCGCCGCCATGGCTTCGATCAGGGTGCGGCCAAACGGCTCTGGCGCGGTTGATGCATGCACCATTACGTCCAGACCGGCATAGGCCGCCGCAATGCCCTCATCCAGAAACCCGGTGAACCGAACCGAATCGGCGATACCCAGCTCGCGCGCCAGTTGTTCCAGTTGCGCGCGCCGTCCGCCATGGCCGGCAGTGTCGTAAATGTCGTCGCCGACCAGCACGAATCGCGTCCGGGCCGCGCGCTCGATTACCATTTTTGCCGCGCGCAGGAACACATCCTGCCCCTTCCACGGCGCGAAAATGGCTACCATGCCGACGACTAAGTCGTCCGTTGCATAGCCCCATTGCCGCCGCCAGCCCGCGCCATCGGCCGTCATGGATTCGGTGTTGACGCCGTTGTGGACCACCCGTATCTTATGCGCCAGCGCTGGAATTCTCTCGCCATACGCGCGCGCCACCGCATGCGAATTGGCGACCAGCAGTCGCGGCGTCCCCGCCAGCCTCGCCAACGCCCGATTGGCGAACGGTTCCGCGCCGGCTTGCCGCGGCGCCGGGAAGTCGTGCAAATGCCACAGCAACCCTGCGCCATTCCCCAGCCGGGCGAGCGAACTCATCACGTGCATCTTCCAACCGTTGCTGTGGATTATCTGTGGCCGGCTGGCCTTCGTCGCCGCACGCAGTCGCCAAAGATATCCCGGCAATTCCATTCCGGCCGCCGCCCGCCCTCTCCATCCCCGGCCAACGTGGTTGCGGCTGAGCTGCCGCAGCGCTCGCGGCAGGGGCGCCATTGTCGTCGGAGTATTATGCCGCTGGAGCATTCCCTCAAGCGGACCATTCGACCCCACCAAGGCGTGCCCGCGATAGCGTTCCTGATCCAGGCCGGCGAGCAAACTCAGCAGGCACCGCTCCGCGCCCCCGACCTGGCCGGACGTATTCAGGTACAAAACTGTGTTCGGCTCTCTCACCAAAGTCTCTCGCAGATCCGCGAATGAATCGCGCGCACTTCCGCGGCGGATTGATCCCAGTTGTACCGCGTTTCGGTCCGTTCGCGACCCTGCTTGCCCAGTCGCGTGCGCAGGTTCGCATCCCCGAGCAGGCGAGCCAAGGCTTCGGCCACCGACGCTGGCGAAGTTGGGTCAACCAGTAACCCCGTGATTCCATCCAACACGGCGCTGGGTACGCCGCCGGAGCGTCCCCCTACGACCGCCTTGCCGCGCGCGTTCGCCTCCAGATAGACAATGCCGAAGCCTTCGAAACCCAGGCCACGTTCGCTCGGCTGTTCCCGGCTGCACAACAAAAAAATGCCGCATTGATCGTAAAGTTCGATGAGCCGCTCGTCCGGAACCGCGCCCATAAATCGAACTTGGCCGCTGAGCCCTAATTGCGCCGCCAATTGCTCGAGATGCGCGCGGTCATCCCCTTCGCCCGCAATGTGATAAGACGGGCGACAGCCCTGTTTGGCAAGAAGCGCCAGCGCCTGTAGGGCCACGTCCACTCCCTTGTAGCGATCGCGTCGGCTGAGCCGTGCCACAGTGAGAATCCCCTCGCCCGTCGCCGCTGCGGGCGGCGTTGCGATGTATTTCGCATCCGCGCCGAGCGGTACCACGTGCACCTCAGGACGAGCCCGTCCCAACATCCGGACGACCACGTCGGCGGTGAACTCGCTATTGGCAAAAATGGCTTCGGCCCGCGCCAGGACGGCGCGCGCGCCAGACTGATGGCGATGCTTGGTCAGCTCCTCACCGTGGGTCCAGAGGACATAGCGCATCCCATGGCGCCAGCGCAACCAACTTCCGGCGTAGCCGCCGAACAAATGATTGCAATGCAGCAGCAGCGGCGCGCCGCGATGGCGGGCGATCTCCGCCGCCGCTGCCCGCAAATACCCGAGCGTTTGCAGCCCCTGTCCGCTTTGCTGTCGTGTGCGCCGCATGGGCCACGCCGCCGCCGGGTCCGTCCCGGCACAGGCCGGAGCCACCGCGACCCGGAGTCGATCGCTCAGACGCGAGTACACTTCCCAGGTCAACGTCTGTATCCCGCCCTTGCCGGGAGGAAAATCCAACGCCAGCAGCCCCAGGTCTTTCATGCCGGCTCCTTTTTTCGCAACCGCTCGTCGAGCGCCGCTTTGCGCAACGCGTTGATTGTGTGCTCGATGCTGAAATGCGCGGTATAGAATTCCCGGCCCGCTCGGCCCAGCGCGGCACGCTCCGCCGCATCACCAAGCCAGAGTTCAACGGTCGGGACTAGATCGCCGGGTGTAGTCAGCGCCACCGCCCGCGAATCGCGCCAAAGAGCCTCCGTACTCGCGCCCTCATTGGTTAGCACCGGCCGCCCCAGCGCCAAACCGGCCATGACGGAGCCGCGCCGTCCACTCACTCCGTCAGCATAGAGTTGCAAAAGTAAATCCGCCGCCGCCAGGTGTTCCGCGGCCTCGGCACCCATTGCGTAGCCAACGCTATGGACCTGCGCCGCCATTTTCGGCGCCGCGGCCGCAATTGCCCGCCGCAGCTCATCGCTCCCGGCACCCACCAGCAGCAACGTCCGCCCGCGATCCACCGCCAGCAAGGCCTTGGCCGCACTGGTCAAGTGCGCGCGCGCGAACGGACTGTGGGGACAGAAACTCGCCAGAATCGCCCCACGCTCGTTGCCATATTTGTGCCGCAGCGCCGCGACTCGTTCGGCCGCGACGGTGTCGGGCAAATTGCTGGGGACTGGCAGCCATTGCCGCGCCACCGTGCCCGGCGCCATCTCCTCGAGTGTCAAGTCCCACCGCTGGTTGGAAATGAAACTGCGTGCCGAGGCCCGCTGTAGCTGCCGCGCCATTCTGCGCGTCACTTCCGCCAGCAGGCGCAATCGCCAGCCCTGTCCGGCTTCTCGCGGATAAGCCACTTCATGGAACATGACCCACGGATGTAATTGGCGCCTTGCATACACCCATCGGCAAAACCGGTAATTCATGGCGCGCTTGCCGTACGCGTGGGGCACGTATTGAATGAGCCATCGTGCGCCACCCCCTTCCCCGGCGCGCATGTCGGCTTGCAACTTGCGGAAACTGCGCCGCCCCCAGTGGTCGGGAAGGGAATAGCCCGGCGCCCAAATTGTTACCTCGTCGCCGGCGGCGCGCAGCCCCGCCGCTAATTGTCCGCTGTAATCGGCGACGCCGCCCCGCTCCGGCGGATACTCGCCGGTCAGCAGAACCCAATGCAACACCGGCTCGCTTATACGCTCCGTAGTGCCTCCTCAAAGATCGTCTCTAAAGCGTCTACATGTGACCGCAATCCGAATCGTTCCACGCCCTCAAGGGCGCCCCGGCGCAACCGCTCGAAGTGTTCGCTATTCCCGAGCGCACGCACAATGGCTTCAGCCAATCCATCTTTCGTCGGCGGCGCCCCCGGCGCTCTCTCGCCATTCACTCCAGGGCTCAGCCAGTCGGCAATACCCCCGACCTGGAACGCGACGGCTGGAACTGCGCGTGCCGCAGCTTCGATTCCGATCATCCCGAACGGCTCCGGCCATAGGCTGGGTACTGCCAGCAGATCGGTTGTGTCCAATAGCCGCTGACGTTCGCTCGCGTTCACCCAGCCGGTAAATTTCACCGCAAGACCCAGTTCCCGCGCCTTTCGTCGCAAGCCCGCGAGCGCCGGCCCATTGCCGCAAATCGTTAGCGCGAGGCGCTGCCCCAGCGAGCGTTCGGCGCGCGCGAGCGCCAATAGCAATAGCTCTCCGCCTTTGGCGACAGTCAGCCGCGCCGCCATAAGTATTCGTGTTGGCGGCCCCTGCCGCGCCGCCGGGCTGCTCACCGCCGCAGTGAAAATAGGGTAGCCGACTATCCGCACCGCTGCCGCCGAACCCGAGTTGCCTACCAACGCCCTCTCCATATGCCGGCTCGCCACCAAGATCCGTACGTAGTACGGCAACAAACGCGCGCGCTCTCGCTGCCGTTTGAAACTCGCGCCAAATCCCATCGGGTTCGGCATGCCGCAACCGCGCGTCCAGTTGAGCGCCACACAGCCGGCGCCCATGGCCCGCGCGCAGGGCGCCGGCGCCGGCCAGCGATGGAACTTCGCTCCCGTTGCGCACAGGCCGTCGTAGTTGTGCGCGTAATAAATGGTCGGTGCCAATGCCACGAGCGCGCTTTCCAGCGTCCCATTTTCACATCCGTGGTTCCAAATCAAGTCGGGACGCCAGGCGTGGGTTGCCGCCAATGCCGCCTCGCCGTCTTCTTCCAAGCACCATTCCGCCGCGCAACTGCCGAACGGGTCCTCCGCCCCGGCGGTCTCATTCCGGTGTTCGAAGAGCATCGCGATTTGGTGTCCCCGCGCGGCAAGCGCCGGTGCGATTCCACGGACGTAGCTCTCCACCCCGCCGACCGCCCCACGCGCTTTGGTCGCCATCAGCAGCTTCATTGCGCCCACAATCCCGTCCAGCGTTGGCGCCATGCCTGCCGGTCGGCCGGGCGCAACATCCACCGCCAGCAATAGGCCGCCGCAAGGCATCCCGCCGCGGCGAGTTCCAGGATCAAGCTTCCCCAGTTTGCGGCGGGCGCGATGTAAAGAGCCGCGGTCAGCCATAGGCCCGCCCAAACCACCGCGCGCAGAAGGGCCGTTCCCACCGCCCGCAGCAGCGCCCCCGCCGGCACCTGGTAATGTCGAATGGCGATTCCAGGCAAAAACCACGCATCCGTGCACAAATACGCGACAAGCGTCCCCAATGCGACACCCGCCACTCCCAACCGGCTCACTAATAACAAACTCAGTCCCAGGTTGATTGCCGAACCGATGCTGCTCGCCGTCACCCGCTTGCGCGAGTCTCCCTGCGTATCGATCAGCCAGCCAAAAAAACAAAGCCAGCTAAATACCACCACACTCGCCACCGTCGCCCAGGTTAGCAATGCGCCATCATAGTGTTGCGTTCCCACCCACAAGCCAACAAAGGCGCGGTTGAAACTCCCCAACGTGATCATCAGTACCGCACCCACACCCAGAACCGTTGACGCCAACTCGACCACCCGCTCGCCGAACGCTTGCGCATCCCGTTCCCGGAGCTCGCCGAGCGCCGCCCAACTGACCGCCCCAATCTCGGTCAATTGTGCGCTCGCCAACAGGGGCAAGCTCTGGGTTAGGGCAAAGGCGGCAACGGCCTCCGCCCCCAGGCGCATACCCACGACGGTATTGTCCGTCATTTGATTGATCTGGTTCCCCAGCATGGCCAGCAACAGAGGCCAGTTATAGGTCCACAGCGTGTGCGCCTTTAGCTCGGCTGCCGCGGTTTCGCCCCACCGCGGCACCCATCGCCGCGCCCACCAAATCCACAGCCCCGCGCCCACCATCAGGCCGCACACATTCGCCGCGGCCATGCCCACGATGCCCCAGCCGATCCATACCCACCAGAGCGAAAGTCCGGTGATCGTTAGCGATTGCAAGAGCAGCGCTCCACGCACCCAATATCCTCGTTGCACCGTTTCCAAAACGCTGCGAAATACAACGCTGAATGCAATCGCGATAATGCCCAGGCTGGCGATGGCTGTGGCCCAGCGCAGCGGCGTCACAAGCGGCGTCGGAAGGTGCAGCCAGAGTGGTGCCCACCAGCTCAGCGCAATCGCCACCGGCGCCAACCCGAGCGCGGCGAAAAGGTAAAGCCGCACGC
>JANWLQ010000046.1 GCA_025450725.1 Terriglobales bacterium | reverse complement strand
TCCAGGCGGACGATGTACGAGCGGTGGATGCGCACGAACTCGGCTGGGTCCAAGGCTGCCTCATCGTCCTGAGCCTCGGCATAGTCCAGTTTTGCGACCGGGATGATCGTTACCTTGGCACCATCGCGAACCGCAATCCGCTCGAGATAGCCGCCACGAACAACGGCTGGCGCGCGTCCACGTTGTAGGGCTCGCCCGAGCGCGGTCGCCAGGCGTGCGGTTGTGAATGGCTTGAGCAGGTAATCCACAGCCTGAACCTCGAAGGCCCGCAGAGCATGGGCATCATGGGCGGTGGCGAACACCACCGCCGGCGCATCGCGGCCCAGGAGCTCGAGAACTTCAAACCCATCCAGCTTGGGCATTTGGATGTCGAGCAGCAGCAAGTCGGGCTTGAGGTCGTGTACCGCCTTGACCGCCTCCAATCCATTGGCGCACTCCGCGACCACGATGACCTCTGCCATTTCGGCCAGCATCTCGCGCAGCACCCAGCGGGCCAGTTCCTCGTCATCGGCGGAAAGAAAGCACGTTTCACGCAAAAACGCAAAGAAGACGCAAAAACGCAAACACACAATTCGGGATGCTACATGCCATTGGCCACCCGCTTGATGCCGTTCTGGATCATGGTGACGTTGAAATTGATCAACAAACCGAGGCGCTTCTGGGTTAGTCGCAGATAGGTCGCCAATTGCTTGGTATGAATCGGCTTCAATTCCTCGACTGACTTGATTTCAATAATCACCAGATTCTCGACGACCAGGTCGGCGCGGAATGCTAAAACAAAATGCAATTCATCGTAATCCACTGGAATGCGAACCTGCGCTTCGCAGCCCAGCCCGCGGCGGCGGATCTCCAACGCGAGGACTTCCTGGTACACGGATTCAAGCAAACCAGCTCCGAGACGCGCATGAACGTGGTATGCCGCGTCAACGACCTTGGTGGCGATCTCGTTTTCCGTCATTGCGCTTTGCTTTTTTGCGGTTTTGCGTCTTCTTTGCGTTTTTGCGTGAAACGTGCCTACCCGAGTATATCCAGATCGACCGAGAACTCGCCGGTCGCTGCACGCGCGACAAGCAAGCCAGACGCCCCGAGGCGGCGGCGTAACGAAACTATGCTGCCCACAGCGTCGGTAGGTCATTGCGGCCTCCGCCGCCAGACGCGGCTCACGAACCGTAATGTACCCAGTGCAATCAGCGCCACAGGCCAGAAACGCACAAACGCAAAGAACGCGATCCTTAGCGCCAGGCGTTGGCGTACTCGACCCGGTCGCGTCCCAGTTTTTTGGCCAGGTATAGAGCGCGGTCGGCGCTGTCGAGCACATCCTCGAGCACGGCGGCGCCCCGAACCCAGCTCACCCCCAGGCTGCAGGTAAGCTGCAACGCGGCGCCATCGATTACGAACGGCTCCCGGGTGAGGGCGCGCCGGAACACCTCCAAACGCGCGACGCCATCGTCATGGTCGAGGCCGGGCATGATAATCAGAAATTCCTCGCCGCCATAGCGGCCGATGCTGTCGTACGGCCGGGCCGCGCGCACAAACCTGCGCCCGGCCTCCTGCAAGGCACGATCGCCACGCAGGTGTCCAAAGCGATCGTTTACGGCCTTGAAATGGTCGAGGTCAACCAGCACGACCGCCAGCCGGCTGTCTTCGCGCGCTGCGCGCGCCAGTTGGGTTTCCAACAACTCGAAGATGGCGCGCCGGTTCCATAACTGGGTCAAGCTGTCGCGCGTGGCTTGAATGCGTAATTCCTCGCGGGCGGCGAGCAGTTCGGCCTTTTCGGTTTCCAACTCCTCGGTGCGTGCCGCGATCAACCGCTCAAGCCCCTCCGCGCGCCGGCGCAGGTAGCGCTCGCGCCAGCCCCAGAGTTGCAGCGCCAGGGCAAACAGCAGCAGCGGAATTGTGAATTCGAAGGGCCCGCTGCGCCACCAGGGCGCATTGATCAGCACGGACTCGACGGCGGCGGCGGAAACCAAATGCTGCGCTCCATCCACAGCTTCGACTTCAAATTGATAATGGCCAGGCGGCAGGCTGGCATAGCGGGCTTCGCCGTGCGTCGTCTCCGTCCAATCGTTTTCCAAGCCGCGCAGCCGGTAGCGGTAGCTCAATTCTTCGCTACTGGCCGCGCCCAGGCCGGTGAACGAGGCCAGCAGCGGCCGTCCACGCCCCGACGCCTCGAAGGAAGTAATCACCGCCCGCAAATCGAGCGGCGCAAACGCATCCTGCGGCGCGCGCCAGTGGCTCACTCCGGCGCTGCTGCCAATCCATACGCTGCCGTCGGGCGCGGCGGCGAAGGCGCGTTCATCGAGATCGTTCCACAGCAATCCGTTGTCCTGCGTCACCCGGCGCCAGTTCTCGCCGTTGAACACGTCGGCTCCATGATCGGTGCCCACCCACAGCCAACCGCGCTGATCGGCGCGCAGAAACACGACCTGCTCGGACGCGACGACCGGCGGATTCACCGCTTCAACTCCGGCCACCTTGTCGCCCACAATCCGCAACCGGTCAATCGCATGGTTGTAGTCCGACACCCACACCGAGCCCGCCAGGGGAGCGATCAACTCGAAACGCGGGTCGAGATGGTTCGCGCCTAAATCGATTTTGTGCCAATGCCCGCCGACCAAATGAAATAGTCCCGTGCGGCCGCTGGCCCAGAACTCGCCGCTGGGCGATTGGGCAATATCGTAGAAATAGTTCGTGTCGAAAGCGGCGTCGCGCAAGGGCTGAAACACGCGGCCGGCGGGCCCGGGGGTGTTCACGTACAACCCACTCGAGGTCGCCACCCACAACCGGTTCTCGCGGTCGGCCATGGCATTGCGGATCGCGCCCGTCAGTGCTGGGTAGCGCCGCAGCGCCTGGTTGGCGGGGTCTAGTTCATTGATCACACCGCTGCGGTTCACAAACCAGGCGTGTCCGTCGCTGGTCTGTTGCATGAAGCGCACCGCCTCGCGCCCGTCAGCGCCGAGCCTGTCCCAGGACTGGATGGCGCCGGTTGCGGAGTTAACGATGTTCAATCCCTGCTCACTAGCGACGTAGGTTAAGGTTGGGGAGACTGGCAAGATGGACCACACTGAGGAGCTTGCCAGACCCTCTTGAGGCGTCCAGCTTTCCCATTGGTCATAGCCCAACCATTGCGCCAGACCATGGCCCGCCAGCCCCAGCCAAAGCCGGTTCTCGTGGTCCCTCCGCAGCATGGTGATGGGATACGGCGGCAAGCCCTGCGCCGCTCCCACGACCGTCCAGTGTCCGGCCTGCCAGCGCGCGAGTCCGTGCGCCGAGGCGGTGAGGATCCTGCCGGCCGCATCCTCGGCGATGGTGAAATAGCCGTCGTTGGCGCGTTCCGCCGGCAATCCGGTTTCCTCGATGTGGAAGCGATCGCGATCCTCCGGAAGCGCAATCACATGGGCGCCATCCCGCGCCCACAGGGTTCCGTCATGGGCCTGGAACAGCTCCATCCAAACGCCGCGCGGCACTCCCCTCTCCTCGCCCCACCGGCTCCACTGGCCGTCCGCAACTCTGCATAGTGCGTCTCCGCAGCCGATCCACAGCGCGCCCTCGCGGCTGGCTAATACGCTGCGAATAGGCTGTGGAACCGCCGGAGCGTAGCGGTGCGCGCTGCCGCCTGAGACCTCGACCAGTCCCATGCTTGTGACCACTAATAAATTGCCGTTTTTTTCGTCGGCAAAGGCGGCGTCGGGCTTAACGCCGAGGCGCCGGCCTGCGGCTTCGCTGCCGGCTTCGCGCACATCCACAAAGCGGTCGCCCTGCTTGTGGTAAAGACCGTCGTCGGTGCCCACCCAGAGCTGGCCGGCGCGGTCGACATGCAGACTATAGACGAACTCGTTCGCCAGGCCCTGATCATGGCCGAAGCGGCGGAATTGATCGCCCTCGAGGCGGAACAAACCGTTCTCGGTGCCCACCCAAAGGAAACCCTCACCGTCCTCGACGATGCCATTGATATTGAGATTGCCGAGGCCATTCGACTGCCCGTAGCCGGCCAACGGAAAGCGCTGCGCGGCGGCGCAAAGGTGCAGCAGAAAGACCAAGAGTAACAGCGCCGGGGGTCGCATCACCAGTGAGTATAGTGTAAGTGTTAGTGTTGTGGTAGCCGGGGGCCATTGGCGAGGTTTTCAGCCAGAGCCGCCGCCGTGCGGGCAATCTTTTCCAGTTGTGTGTAATCGAGCTTTTCGGGCGTGTCGGTGGGGCGGTGGTAGTCCCGATGCAAACCGTCGGTAAAAAACACCACCGGCACGCCGGCGCGGGCGTAGTTGTACTGGTCGCTGCGGTAGTAAATGCGATCGGGGTCGCCGGTGCGGTCCCAGTAATGATTGAGGCTCAGGCGGAGGTAGCCACTGTTGACTCGGTCCAGCACGGCTCCGAGCGACTGGCTGCCAAGGTTCGGTCCGATGACGAACACCTCGCCCGGCAACGCCAGGTGAGCATCGCGCGGATCGGTGTCGCCGGCCGGCTTGCTCCGGCCGATCATGTCAAGGTTCAGCTCAGCGACGATCTGCCGGAGCGGCACCGGCGGGAATCGGGTGAGATACTCGGATCCCCACAGGCCTTTCTCCTCACCCGCATGCCAAACGAATAACATCGACCGCCGCGGGTGCGCACCCTGAGCGAAGGCGTGGGCAATGGCGAGTACCCCTGCGCTACCGGATCCGTCGTCGTCGGCGCCGGGAAAGCCGTGGCCGAGATGATCCAGGTGGGCGCTGATTACGACATACTCGTCTCTGAGCGCGGGGTCACTGCCGGGCAGCAACCCGATTACGTCTTCGGTTTCGGATGGGGTGGCGGTGGCCGCGAGGCTGAATCGAAGCACCTTTTCCGGCGCCAGGGCGAAGCCGGCGATGGGGCTGGCTTCGCCGGGGAGGGCGGCTCTGGCTACGAGTTTGGTAGCGCCGGTTTTTTCGCCATGGAAGAGCGCGTTGAGCAACACCGGTCCGGCGACGATCGCCGGCACGTCTCCGGGATTACGATCGGCTGCCTCAAGGCGGGTCATAGCCAGCCGCGGGGCGCGTAACCCAGCAGCCGCGAGCGCAGGATCCATGCCGCCGTCGCTGTTGTCCGCCATCATCTCGCCGGCCGCATCCGGATCGAGCATGGAAACGATCTGCCCCATGCCGGGCAAAAGCACGATGCCTGCGGCACCATGTGCCGCCGCATAACTTTGGGCGGCCGCCATCCCCGTCCCCGGCGGGAGGACCATGATCTTGTCGCGCACATCGATCACATTGTCGGCTAGCGAGGAGCCGACAAAAACCAACTGTCCTTCGGCCGATCCGGCGAAACGCCCGCTGGCGGCGAAATCCCGGCCGTAGACGAAAGCATGGCCGCTCATCCGGGCCGTGGTGTGCTGGAGATCGGGAACAATGGTTTCCAGCGCAATGGGCAGAAAAAAGCGGCGCAGAGGATCACCGGCTGGATTGGCGCCGACGGGATCGAGGCCCCACTCATCGAGTTTGCTAGCGACAAACAGCGCCGAGGCATCCAGGCCGCGGGAGGGCGTGTCGCGGCCCTGCATGGGCTGTGAAGACAGCACATACACGTAATTGCGCGCCTCGGCGCCAGAAACCCGGCCGGCGACCTGGGCGGCGGCGGCGCCCGCCAGTCCCGCCAACGCCATGGCCAGGAGCGCTTTGCAACTCATACCCTGCATGGTATCGCTTTGTGGTATGTTTCGCGCATGCGTATACGGATGCCGCTGCTATTCACCCTCTGTCTCGCCATGCTGAGTCTCGGTCTCTCGTTGGGCGCACAGCGCCGCGGGGCAGCACCGCGGCTGCCGGCACTCGATCATTCGAATCCCTTTGCGCAGCTTCATTTCCGTTTTATCGGCCCCACCGGCAATCGCGCCATCGCGGTAGCCGGCGAGCCCGGCAACCCGCTCGTGGCGTATTACGGCGCCGCCTCGGGCGGCATCTGGAAGACGACGGACGGGGGTACTCATTGGGCGCCCATCTTCGACGGTCAGGATGTGTCGTCGGTTTCCGCGCTCGCCATCGCGCCCTCGGCGCACAACATCGTATGGGCCGGCACCGGCGAAACCTACTTGATTCGCGCCTGGCATGCCATGGGTGATGGCGTCTACAAATCGCAGGATCGCGGCACGACCTGGACCCACATGGGCCTGGAGAAAACCGGCCACATCGGGCGCATCGTCATTAACCCAACCAATCCCGACATCGTCTTCGCCTGCGCGGTGGGTGAGGCGTACAAGCCCAGCCCGGAGCGCGGCATTTACCGCACCGAGGATGGCGGCAAGAACTGGCGGCACGTTCTGGCGGTGGATGAAAACACCGGCTGCAGCGACCTCTCGATGGACGCCCACGACCCGGAGACGATCTACGCCGGCATGTGGCCGATCACGATCAAGACCTGGGATGAAGATAGCGGCGGCCCCTCGGGCGGCGTCTACGTCACTCACGACGGCGGCGGCACCTGGGCCAAGCTCAGTGGCCACGGCCTGCCGGCGGCCGACGCACCGATTGGCAAAGTGGCGGTCGGCGTGGCGCCCAGCGATCCGAACCGGGTCTATGCGTTGATGCAGCAGACCACGGCAACGCTCTACCGTTCCGACGACGCCGGCCGCAATTGGACGGTGGTGAACCGCGACCATGTCGCCGCCGAGCGCTCGCCCTATTACACGCGCTTCACGATTTCGCCGGATGATCCGAACCTCCTCTATTTCCCCTCGGTTTCCTGGTCGGTGTCGCGCGACGGGGGCCACAGCTTCGACGCCACCGCCACCTCGGCCGGCGGCGATCTGCATGAAGTCTGGGTGGATCCGCTGGACGCAAACCGCGTCATGACGGCCCAGGATTCGGGAGGGTCCATCAGCTTGAACCGGGGCGTGAGCTATTACCACGTCACCCTGCCCATCGCGCAGATCTATCACGTCTTTACCGACAATCAAATCCCCTATCACGTGCTTGGCAACAAGCAGGACGATGGCTCGAACGAAGGCCCAAGCCGCACGCTGGGCGGCGGACTTACGACGGCCACATGGCACTCCTATGGCGGCTGCGAGAGCGGCTTTGGCATTCCCGATCCGGTGGACAGCAATATTATCTGGTCGGGCTGCTACAACGGCATGCTCGACCGCATTGACCTGCGCACCGGCCAAATCCGGAGCGTCGATCCCTGGCCCGAGTCCACCTACGGCTACGCCCCGAGTGACGTGCGCGACCGCTGGAACTGGACGTTTCCCGTGGCGATCTCGCCCCACGATCACAACACGGTTTACGCCGGCAGCCAGTACGTTTACGCCACCCACGACGGTGGCAGCTCGTGGAAGCGCATCTCCCCCGACCTGACGCTGAACGACAAGTCGCATGAAGGCAACTCGGGCGGCATCGCGTGGGACAACCTGATGACCTTCGACGGCGATATTCTCTACGCCATTCAGGAATCGCCGGTTCAGGCGGGCGTGATCTGGACCGGCAGCAACGATGGCCAGGTGCAGCTCACCCGCGATGGCGGCGCGACCTGGACCAATGTGACCAAGAACATAACCGGACTGCCGCCCTGGGGCACGGTGGACAACATCTTTCCCTCGAAATTCGCCGCCGGAACCGCCTACATCACGGTGGACCTGCAGATGGTCGGCGACTACAATCCCTACGTCTACAAGACCACCGACTTCGGCGCGTCGTGGACGTCGCTCGCCGGCGATGTGCCCAAATCGGTGTCGAGCTTTGCCCATTTCATTCTTGAAGACCCGGTGCGCGCCGGGATGTTGTATCTCGGCACTGACAACGCGTTGTACGTTTCCTGGGACGACGGCGGGCACTGGACCCACCTGCGCAACAATCTTCCGCCCGCGCCGGTGTACTGGCTCGAAATCGAGCCGCGTTTTAATGACCTGGTGATCGCCACCCACGGCCGCGGCATTTACATTCTCGACGACATCACCGCGCTGCGCGGCTACGACAAGGCGGCGGAGGCATCGGCGACGCTGCTCGCGCCGCGCCCGGCCTACCGTTTCCGCGACCAGGGCGATACGCCTTACGACGACCCCAACGGCGTGGTCTCGGGCGAGAACCCGCCTTACGGCGCCGATATCAACTACCTGCTCAACTCGCCCAGCGATAACGTCGAGATTACAGTCAGCGGGCCTGACGGGAAGACGCTGCGCACCGCCAAGGTGCGCGCCCAAAAGGGTATTAACCGCTACTGGTGGGATCTGCGCAGCACTCCTCCGCACGACATCGAGTATCAGGTCTCGCCGCCCGATGAGCCCTGGGTTCCGGCGCGGCGGTTATTTGTGGATTGGGACCGCATGCCGCAAGGCCCCAAGGTCGTGCCCGGCACCTACACCGTCAAGCTGAGCATCAATGGCGCTGAGGTCGGTACCCGCCCGCTTGAGGTTCTGGCCGACCCGACCGATCTCGGAACGCCGGCGACGATGACGGCCCAGCGCGACTTCCTGCTGCAGTTGCAGTCGGAATGGAACGACACAGCAGACATGATCAACCATCTCGAACGCACGCGCCGCCAGTTGGCCGACGTTCGCGAGATGCTCACGCCGGCCTTGCGTCCGGCGGCGGACCAACTCGCCGCGCAAGCGGTTGCGGCGGAGGAGAATCTGGTGGACGTCTACCTAACCGGCCACAGCGAGGATGCCTTCCGTCACCCAATGAAGCTCGAGGGAATGATCGCCCAAATCGCTTCCCAGCTTGACGGCACCGGCGCCGACCTCGCCCCCACCACCCAACAAGTGGAAGTGAACCGCCTGCTCACCCAGCGCCTGGCGCAAGCCAAGCAGGCCTTCCAAACCGTGGTCGCGACCGACACCCCCGCCTTGAACGCGAAGCTGAAAGCGGCCAACCTAACCCTGGCCATTGAGCCGTAAAACAAGGCTCAAAAATGCGCCATTTGCGGGCATATTAGCCTAGCGCCGCAATATTCGGCGATGGCACACGGTTGGTGTCGCCCCCTTTATCCCAGGGCCGGTGCGTGCAGTTGTCTCGCTGAGACGATTGAATTGTCGCAGTAAGACAACTTAAGTCGGCGCAATCCGAGTCAGCAATGACCGAACGCTAATATTTCAGTGACCGCCGCCGGAGGCTTTGACGGCGCTGGGGGCCGCCACCACGGGGGCCTCACTAAAGCGCTGGTGGTAGTTGGGGTAGGCGGGTTTCACCGCCGCCACCGCCGGATGGGCGGCCAACTGCGCCATGACCACCTCGACCGCGCGTTCGAGTTGCGGGTCATGGCCTTGGCGCCAGGCTTGGGGCGAGAGTTCCACGTCAACGTCGGGCGTCACGCCGTGGTTTTCCACGTCCCAATCGCCATGCAGGTTGTAGAACGCCTCGCGCGGCGCGGTGACGGTGCCGCCGTCCATCAGAACGGGGTAGCCGCCGATGCCCACCAGGCCGCCCCAGGTGCGGGTGCCGACCAGCGTGCCCAGCTTGGCGTTGCGGAACATCCAGGGCATGGCGTCGCCGCCGGAGCCGGCGAAGGCGTTGATGATCATTGCCACCGGGCCGTAGATGGAGCCGGTCGGCTCGCTCCAGGGCGCGCCTTCGCGGGTGGTGAAGTAGGCGAACTCGGGGCGGTGCAGGTTGTCAATAATGTAGTCGGCGATGTCGCCGCCACTATTGAAGCGCTCGTCCATGATCGAACCCTGCTTGTCGAGCTGGGCGTAATAGTAGCGGTTGAAATTGGTGTAGCCGCCGTTGGCGGTATCGGGCAGATACACGTAGGCCAGCTTACCGTGGCTGAGCGCGTCCACGGCGCGGCGGTTCTGATCCATCCAGTCGCGGTTGCGCAGGGCGGTCTCGGTGGGGAGCGGCTCTACAATCACCGTCCGGCTACCGGTGCCATCGGCGTTGGGACCAACCTTGAGCTGGGTTTGTTTGCCTGCGGTTTCCTCGAAAAAGCTGTAGATATTGTCGGTGCCGCGCACTTCGCGTCCGTTGACGGCGAGCAGGTATTCGCCCTGGGCCACGTTCACGCCGGGCTCGGTGAGGGGCGCGCGCAGGGTTGGGTTCCAGTTCTCGCCCTGATACACCTTCGAAAATTGATACCGTCCATCGACGATGCGATAATCGGCGCCGAGCAGGCCACCTGCAACTCGCGGCGGAGTGGGTATGTCACCGCCGCCGATGAACATGTGGCCGATGGTGATCTCGCCCAGCATGTCGTTGAACAAGTAATTGAGGTCGTCGCGGCTGGCGAGACCAGGCAGATATTGGCTGTAGTACCGTTCGGCGGCGGGGATATTCAACCCGTGCGCGCCGGGATCGTAGAGGAAGTCGCGCTCGATGCGCCAGACCTCGTGGTACATCTGGTTCCACTCCGCCGGCGGGTCAACCCGAACCTCCATAGCATCGAGGTGCAAAGCGCCCTCGCCCGGCTTGGGCGCGGTCTTGGAGTCAACGATGGACCAACTGTTGCGCTCGCGGATGAGCAGCTTCTCGCCGTTGGCTGACAGATCATAGCCGGTCACGCCATCGAGAAACTTCTCCCGCTTGCGCTGCTTCAGGTCGAAGCGCCAAAGTACGGGCGTCGCGCCGGCTTCGCGCAGGAACAGAATGCCGGTCTGGCCGGCATCGAGCGAGGCGTAATTCGCCGCCGGAATGGGCATCGCGAGTATGCGCTGGCTCACGTTGTCGAAATCAATCCGGACGGTCGGCGTCGGCGCCTTGGCGGCGGGGCGGGCATCAGGTTCGGGTTTGGCCGCCGCCGCCTTTTCCTCATCGCTTTGGGGCGCGAGCGGCGAGGGCAAATCGCGGCGCAGCACCAGGCAGTAAATGCTACTCGTGGTCTGATGACCAATGCCGCTCAAGTCAATGCCCTTGCGCGCGGGACCGAGATCGGTGGAGGCGGTGAAGTACAAATACTTGCCGTTGGCGTCGAACACCGGCATGCGTGCGTCGCTCATGCCGTCGGTAACGGCATGGGTGCTGCCGTCGGCCAGCGAGTAAACCTTAATCTCGTGGGTGTGGCTCGCGAGGAGTTGGCTGAACGCAATCCATTCGCTGTCGGGCGACCAGCTCGGGTCAAGCGCGGTGTCGAGGTCATAGGCGTCGGTGGCAACCTTGACCGGGACGGGCGAGGCCTGGGTGGTGTCCACATACCAGACATTGAGGCGCTTGTCGGTGAATGCGATCTTCTTGCTGTCAGGCGACCAGCGCGGAGAGTAGAAATAGGACGAGGGACGGCCCAAACTAATTACACGCACATCGCCGGAGCCGTTTTTGCCGATGCCGTCCTGGGCGGCAATATGAAGGGCGTACTCGCCGTCGGCGTCGGAGAAGTAGGCAATAGACTGGCCGTCGGGCGACCAGGCGGGGCTGCGCTCAGCGGCGCCGGGGGTGCGGGTGATGTCGCGGATGTCGCCGTCCTTGGCGGGCGCGGTGAAGATATCGCCGTGGGCTTCGAAGACGGCGCGCACACCGGTGGGCGAAATGCCGGCCTCGGCGATTTGCGCCGCCGCCTTCTCGAAGTGGGGGCGCATGGCGGGCAGATCGCCCGTCACCGCAATCGGCACGGGCTGGGATTTGCCCGACCGCAAATCGTAGAGATGGATGGACCCAAGCTGTTCATAGACGATCGCGCCTGGGCCGGCCGAGGCCGACTTGATATCGCGGTCGCCGGGGTCGAGAACCTTGGTCACCTGCTTGGTACGCGTGTCGTAGCGATAGAGCGCCAACGGGTCGGCATCCTGCGCGCCGGCGGTGCTTCGATCGGAGAGGAAGTAGACGGCGTTGCCGATCCACATCGGGTCAATATCGTTGGAGCGCTGCTGCGGCACTTTTTCGATGCTGGAGTCGGCGAGGTTGGCCAGCCAGATGCGGGCGTTGCGTCCGCCGCGGTAGCGCTTCCAGGCGGTGCGGGCGCTCCAGTTGTTGACCGGGACGTAGGCGATGTGGGTGCCGTCGGGGGAGTAGGAACCGTCCTCGCCCATGGGCAGCGGCAGCTCGGTCGGGAGGCCGCCGGTGAGGGGCATGGCGAACAGGCGGTCGAAGCTGCCGGAGTAGCTGTTGCGGTTGCTGGTGAACAGCACCGCTTTGCCGTCGGGCGTCCAGGCCACGGCCCGATCGGCGCCGGGGTGAAACGTCAGCCGGCGCGGCTCGCCACCGGTGGCGGGGACGACAAACACGTCCACGTTGCCGTCGTACTCGCCGGTAAAGGCGATTTGGGTACCGTCGGGCGAGAAAATGGGATGGCTCTGCACCCCCATGCCGGCGGTCAGGCGCGTTGCCGCGCCGCCGGTGCGGGGGACAATCCAGAGGTCGCCGCCAAAGGCGAATGCGATTTGGGTAGCGCTCAGGGTGGGACTGCGCAACAACTGCGGCGGCGCCGCGGCCAAGCCCAGGCCCAGGCCAATCAGTACGGTCAGAAGCAAGCGTAATCGTGACATAGGTGGCACCTACTGACAGGGCTACGGTACCACGCCTCGCGCGAGTGTGGCGAAAATCGCCAGAGTCCTGCAGCCCGGCAAGCAGCGCCACCCAATTTAGTACTAATGTGTTACAAACGTAATCCGGTACGGGAGGAACTGGCGCGTCTCCGATCAGGTGCGAGACCGGGAACAAGCCCTCGAGCATCAGCGTGGCGGAGCCGTGCCATAAAATCCGGCTTGCCTGTCGCCAATTCTCAACTGCACCCCGTTGCCCCCATTTGCGCACTCGTTCCGCCGACCAAAACGCTCTCGCTCTCACTTTTTCGCTCAATCGTCCTCACTTCGTGAATAAGCCAGACTAGGCGGACCAACCGATACATTTCAGGCCGGGAATGCGGCGGAATTCGCCGAGATTGTCACTGACCAGGGTGGCATCGCGGCGCAATGCCTGGGCGGCGATGAGCAAATCAAAGGGGCCGATGGGGGTGGCCGCCGCTTTCAGGTGGGCCCGGATTTCAGCCGCCGTGGCCGCGTCTTCCGCGTTGAAAGGGAGCATAGTTATATCGCCCGCCAGAAATGCCTCCAGCGCGGCAAAGCTTCTTGAACGCTCCCTGCTCAACATGACCCCGTACCAGAGCTCGAAAAGCACGATGGTGGATGTGGCGACCGCTTCGCCTCGCAGAGCAGCCTGGCTAACCCAGCTCCGAATGCGAACCGCCTGACGCAGCGCAGTGATGATTGCACTCGAGTCGAGCAGCAGCATCAATCCCAACTCTTAAGGGGATCATCGGGCGGCATCGGCGGCTGTTCGGGACGACCCTCGGGCAAGAAGCAATGGCCGTCCATTATTCGATCAATTTCGGCCCACATCGCTTCGTAATCGAACGGTATCGGCTCGAGCACCAGAGACTGGCCCATGCGCTTGACCCGCACCTTGTCGCCGGAAAGGCGGAATGCCTTGGGCAGGCGTACTGCCTGGCTGCGCCCATGCATGAAGACTCGGGCGACGTCGTTGGGCGGCTTGGCGAACTTGTCCGGCATCGATAGCACCATCAGTATATACCAACATCCGACGGCACCTGAGTGCCTGGTTTGAACATCGAAACAAGGGTGGCGAAAACCGACTTGCCGATTCTGAAGGTTGAGGTGGGGGCGTATACGCTGCCTACCGACGGAGCTGAATCCGACGGGACGCTCGAGTGGTCGTCCACCACCATGGTTGTGGTCCAGGCTTACGCTGGAAAACAGCAAGGGCTGGGTTATACCTATGGCGACGTGGCGACGGCGCAGCTCATTCACCATAGGCTCGCCGGGATCGTGGTCGGCCGCGAGGCGCTGGATGTCGGGGGTTCGTGGGCAGCCATGCGACATGCCATTCGGAATCTCGGGCGGCCGGGCATTGTTTCGATGGCCATCGCCGCTGTGGACGGCGCGCTTTGGGACCTCAAGGCCAAGATTCTCGATCTTCCCTTGGCCAAGTTGCTGGGAATGGTGCGGCCGGGAGTGGAGGTTTATGGCAGCGGCGGCTTCACCTCCTATTCGACGAACCAATTGCAGCGCCAGCTTGGGGGATGGGCAGGGCAGGGAATTAGTGCCGTGAAAATGAAAATCGGGCGCGACCCGGAGCGCGATTGCGAGCGGGTGCGCGCGGCTCGCGCGGCCATTGGGGATCGGGTCGCGCTTTACGTTGATGCCAACGGCGCCTACACGCGTAAACAGGCATTGGCCATGGCAGAGCGTTTTGCAGAACTGAACGTGACTTGGTTTGAGGAGCCGGTGACCAGCGACGACCTTTCCGGCTTGCGCCTGCTGCGGGATCGCGCTCCCGCCGGCATGGAGATCGCCGCCGGTGAGTACGGCTACGACCTGCCGTATTTCGAACGTATGCTGGCGGCGGAAGCAGTTGACGTGCAGCAGGCGGATGCCTCGCGGTGCGCCGGGCCGACGGAGTTTCTGCGGGTGGGGGCGCTCTGCGCCGCGCGGAACGTTCCGATGTCGGCGCACACCGCGCCGGCGCTGCACCTGGCGCCTTGCTGCTCGCTCGACCGGCTGCGGAACATCGAGTACTTTCCCGATCACGTCCGCTTCGAGCAGAAGATCTTCGACGGCGTCGCGACGCCCCGCCACGGCGTGCTCTATCCCGACCTCAGCCGTCCCGGCAACGGGCTCGAATTAAAAGCCAAAGCAGCCGCGCGTCTCGCCGCGTGAATGCCCAATCGGCATCCAACCTTGCATGGCCAAAACTGTGTCTGACCTGCTGATCGAGCGGCTGGCGGCGTGGGGCGTCGAAGTGATCTTTGGGTTCCCCGGAGACGGGATCAACGGCATCTTCGAGGCGCTGCGCACGCATCAAAGGGACATTCAATTCATTCAGGTGCGGCACGAAGAGGCGGCCGCCTTCGCGGCCTGCGGGTATGCCAAGTACAGCGGCAAGCTGGGGGTGTGCCTGGCCACCTCGGGCCCGGGCGGCATTCACCTGCTCAACGGCCTCTATGACGCCAAATGCGATGGCCAGCCGGTGCTCGCCATCACCGGGCACACGTTTCACGACCTGATCGGTACCCATTACCAGCAGGACGTAGATCTCGACAAGCTCTTTATGGATGTCGCGCGGTATAACCAGCGCATTATGGGTCCGGCCCACGTTGCCAACGTGGTGGACGAGGCGATCAAGACGTCGCTCGCCTATCACACCGTGAGCCACATCACGATTCCCAAGGATATTCAGGAGTGGACGCCGGGCGCGGAGGAGCGCTCGCGCTCCAATATCGCCCACCATAGCGCCGACCTTTTTGCGGGCGCGCACGCTGTTCCCACCCGGGAACAACTAGCGGCCGCCGCCGAGCTGCTCAACCACGGCAAGCGGGTCACGATTCTGGCCGGCCGCGGATGTCTCAACGCCCGGCGCGAAATACTGGAAATGGCGCAATTGCTCGGTGCGCCGATCGTCAAGCCGCTGCTGGGGAAGGCGGTCGTACCCGACACCAGTCCCTACACAACGGGCGGGATTGGCCTGCTCGGCACGGCGCCCTCGCACGACGCCATGCAGGAGTGCGACACCTTATTGATTGCCGGGGCCGGCATGCCCTACCTCGAGTTTTACCCGAAACCGGGCAAAGCCAAGTGCGTACAGATTGATCATGACCCGGTGCGCATCGGGTTGCGCCACCAGGTAGATGTAGGCCTGGTCGGCGACTGCGTGCCGGTGCTGCGCGCCCTGCTGCCGCTCATTACGCGCAAGAAGGACCAGGCGTTCCTCAAGCAGGCGCAAGCGGGCATGGAAAAGTGGAATCACCTGATGCAGGTGCGGGGCACCAACCCGGCCACGCCGATGAAGCCGCAGGTGGTGACGTACACGCTCAACAAGCTGCTGCGCGACGATGCGATCGTCTCCGCCGACAGCGGCACCATCGCCACCTGGGCGGCGCGCTACATTGACATGCGGGGCAAGATGCAGTTCTCCCTCTCGGGCTCGCTGGCCACCATGGCCAATGGACTGCCCTACAGTATCGGCGCCGCCATCGCCCACCCGGGGCGGCAAGTGGTCTGCATTGTCGGCGACGGCGGCCTGACGATGCTTATGGGCGAGATCGCGACGCTGGTGAAGTACAAGCTGCCGGTTAAAGTCATTGTCATTAAGAACAACACCCTGGGCGAGATCAAGTGGGAGCAGATGGTGCTGGCGGGCAATCCAGAGTTCGGCGTTGACCTGCAGCCGATTGACTTTGCCGGCGTTGCCATCAACTGCGGCGCGGCCGGTTTCGCGCTTGACGATCCCAAGCAGGCCGAAACCGTCCTGCGGCAGGCGCTGGCCCACCCCGGTCCCGCGGTGGTCGAGTGCACGGTGGATGCCAATGAACCGCCACTGCCAGGCAACATTACGGTCGAACAGGCGTTTCACTTTGCCGAGGCGCTGTTGCGAGGCGACAAGCATCGAGGGGCGATCATCAAGACGGTGCTGAAGGACCGGATTCGGGAGTTGGTGTGAGCGCACTACCAACCCCAGCGATTCCACAATCCCAACCCGCGCCGCCGATCTATACGCGAGGCCTCGCCCTTGTGGCCGGGATGGCGAGCGGGGTGAGCGGCTTCGAAGTCGCCTACGAACACTACCGCGGCAGCTACAGCAACAAGATTATGTGGGCTCCGGTGATCCTGAGCCAGGTGGTCGGCGGAGCGGGTGTCGCGGCCGCGCTCCGGCCCACGCCGGTCTTTAAAGCTGTACTTCAAGTCTCGTCGGCAACTACCCTGGCTTTCTGTGCTACAGGTTTTATCTTTCACCTGCGCGGCATCAGCCGGAAACCGGGTGGGTGGGGCCTCATCATTCCCAATGTCGCCATGGGTCCGCCGCCGTTTGCACCGCTGCTTTTCGGCATGGCCGCCTACATAGGCCTGCTCGCCGACTCGCCCCGGCTGGCCCGGCATCTGCCCGTGATCACCGGATGCTGCGCTCTCGCCAGCGGTACTGAGGCATTGTATTCGCATTACAAAAACAACTTTCGCTACCTGGCGCAGTGGTCGCCGATTGTGAGCGCGCTTTTCCTGGCCGCTGCCGCATTCAAGTACCGGCGCGTGTTGCCGGCCGCATCGGCCACCGCCATCGGAGTCGGCCACCTCGGGCTGTTCTATCACGCGCGCGGCGTGCTGCGCCGACCCGGGGGGCGGAAAAACCTCATGTACAACATTATGTATGGGCCGCCTATCCTTGCGCCGCTGCTGTTTGCCTCCTGCGGTTTTCTGGGCGCATTGTGCTGCCTTTTGCGGAGGCGGGAATGAAAGCCGTAGCCCACCAGACGATCGGATTCTATCCCGGCTACCGAACCATCAACCAGATCGGCTACTGGGAGGAGGCCACGCGCAAGGTCGTATTGGAGCGGCTGGGCCAATCAACGGCGCTGCGTTTCTTCACCGCCAACGAAGCTCCGCTGGCGCAGGCGGTGGTGGACCGCGTCCTGCCGCAGGACGACCGCCCGCCGGAACAGCACATACCGGTGCTGGCGGGGATTGACGAACGGCTTTATTCCGGCCGCATTGACGGTTTTCGATACGAGGACATGCCCCCCGACGGGGACGCATACCGCCAGGGACTGGTCGGCATTGACGAAATCGCCCACGTACTTTTCGGCCGCGAGTTCGTCCGCCTCACCCACTTGCAGCAGGATAGTGTTCTGCTCACCTTGCACGATGCCAAACCGCCGGCAGCAGCTCCAACGTGGCACCATCTGCCGGCCGATCGCTTTTGGCGGCTCTTGATCGACGACGTGGTCGGCATCTATTACGCGCATCCCTACGCGTGGGACGAAATCGGTTACGGGGGGCCCGCGTACCCCCGCGGCTATATGCGCCTGGACCACGGCGAGCCCGAGCCCTGGGAAGTCGAGGAACGCCGCTACGAATTTGAAGCTCCGGCCGATTCGCTTTCGGGAGCGTTTACTCCGCTGGGGAAATTAAAGCGGGGAGCGAAATCGTGAGCGAAAATGGCCATGACAGTTCGGGGGTAGTCAAACGCTTGGGGCCGATGCAGACGGTCGAGCTGCCGATGCGGCGCTTCAACGATCACGACCTGGTGGACTACTGTATTGTCGGCGTGGGATCGGCCGGCGGTGTATTGCTGCAGCGGCTGGCGCGCGCCGGTTTTAAGGTGGTCGGCCTCGAGGCTGGGCCTTTCTGGGACACCGAACGGGACTGGGTGAGCGACGAGGCCGGCGCTCACAAACTCTATTGGAACGATCTTCGCATCACCGGCGGCGCCGACGCGCTTGCGCTGGGGGCCAACAACAGCGGGCATGGCGTGGGCGGCGGTTCGGTACACTGGGCGGCGTTCGTGCCGCGCTTCCATCCCTCGGATTTCGAGGTCTACACGCGCGATGGCGTCGGCTGCGATTGGCCCATCAGTTACGAGGAGCTCAAGCCTTACTACGCGCTCATTGAAAAGGAAATGCCGGCCTCGGGCCCGGCGCATTTTCCTTGGGGCGACCCGCACAGCTACCCCTATGGACCGCATCCGGTCGGGGCGAACGGCAACATTCTCGCCGCCGGGTGCGCCAAGCTGGGGATTCGCGTTTGCCTGGGCGGCCCGGTCGCCATCATGGCGGGCAGCCGCACCGACCGGCCACACTGCATTTATCGGGGCTTCTGCATTCAGGGCTGCAAGGTGGGCGCGAAGCAGAGCACGCTGATCAGCCACGTGCCCGACGCGCTCGGCCACGGGGCCGAGGTGCGCGACCACTCGATGGCGGCGCGGGTCAATCTCGGCCGCGACGGACGTGTTTCAGGAGTGACCTACTTCGACCGCGCCGGGCGCGAGCGCGAGCAGCGGGCCCGGGCCGTGATTGTTTCCGGCTACGCGATTGAGACGCCGCGGCTTCTGCTCAACTCCGCCTGTCCGCGGCATCCGCATGGATTGGCGAATGGAAGCGACACGCTCGGCCGCTACCTCATGGCGCAAGCGGGTAACGTGATTCTCGGGCGTTTTGACGAACTGCAGCGGCAGTACAAGGCGCCGCCGGCGCATGCGCTCACCGAGGAGTTTTATGAGACGGACCCCAAGCGCGACTTCGCCCGAGGGTTCGCCGTGCAAACCGTGGGGCCGCTGCCGATCGCCATGGCCAAGCAATTCGCCCAGGCCAAGGGCGCGTGGGGATGGGGCATGCGGCAAGTGATGATGGATTCCAATCACTGGGGGGCGCTGGCGCTGCTGGGCGAAATTCTGCCGTGGCCCGATAATCGGGTCGAGCTGGCTGAGGAGAAGGATCAGTTCGGTCTGCCGGTGGCGAAGGTTACGTTTACGCTTCATGACAACGACAAGAAGATGATCGAGTTTGGCAAGAACAAAGTCATGGAAATCATGGCCGCCGCCGGCGCAACCGAAGTCGTGCAGGAGCACCGGTACGCGCATCTGGTCGGTGCGGCGAGGATGGGGAACGATTCGGCAACATCGGTGGTGGACCGGTATGGACGATCCCACGAAATCGCCAACCTATTTGTCTGCGACGGCAGCATCCTGCCCACGCAAGGCTCGGCGAATCCCGGGCTTACCATCCAGGCGTTGGCTGCGCGGACGGCGGACTATTTGATCCGCGAGGGTGAAGAGGTCTTCCGGCCGGGAAAGTATTCGATGGAACCTCCGCCCTTCCGCAAGGATCTATCCCCGCCGGCGACTTGGGGTCATGGCATCCGCTAGAGCGAAGCACTACATTTAAATCGTAAACTGAGAGTTAACGATTTGAAGGAGACCTGAACCATGTCCAGTGCCGCCCAGTGCCCGTTCCCCCACGCCGCTCGACCCCAGGCGAATCGCGATTGGTTTCCGAACCAGTTGCCGCTTGAAATTCTGCACCAGCATTCGACCAAGTCGAATCCGATGGGCGAGGCGTTCAACTACAAAGAGGAATTCCTGAGCCTTGATTTGGCGGCGGTTAAACGCGACCTGGCGGCGCTCATGACCCAGTCGCAGGATTGGTGGCCCGCCGATTTCGGCAACTATGGGCCGTTGATGGTGCGCATGGCCTGGCACAGCGCCGGCACCTACCGCATCGGCGATGGCCGCGGCGGCGCAGGCCGGGGCCAGCAGCGCTTCGCGCCCTTGAATAGCTGGCCGGACAACGTCGGTCTTGATAAGGCGCGGCGCCTCATCTGGCCGGTCAAGCAGAAGTATGGCCGCAAAATTTCGTGGGCCGACCTGATGATTTTGGCCGGCAACGTGGCGCTCGAAAGCATGGGTTTCAAAACATTCGGTTTTGCCGGTGGACGCGAAGACGTGTGGGAGCCGGACGAAGGCCTGTATTGGGGCAAAGAGAAAACCTGGCTGGGGGATGAACGCTACAGCGGCGAACGGGTACTCGAGAATCCGCTGGCTGCAGTGCAGATGGGTCTAATCTACGTCAATCCGGAAGGGCCCGGCGGCAACCCCGATCCTTTGGCGGCGGCGCGCGACATCCGCGAGACGTTCGCCCGCATGGCGATGAACGATGAAGAGACGGTGGCGCTCATCGCTGGCGGACATACGTTTGGCAAAACGCACGGCGCCGGGCCCGCTTCGCACGTGGGGCCGGTTCCGGAAGCGTGCGGGATCGAGGAGCAGGGCCTGGGCTGGCGCTCGGCGTTCGGCAGCGGCAAGGGGCGCGATGCGATTGGCAGCGGCCTGGAAGTCACCTGGACCGGCGCGCCAACGCGGTGGACCCACGGCTTTTTCACCAGCCTGTTCGCGCACGAATGGGAGCTCACGAAGAGCCCGGCGGGCGCGCACCAGTGGGTGGCGAAAAATTCGGCGGAGGTGGTGCCCGACGCACATGACTTCATAAAGAAGCATCGGCCGACGATGCTGACGACCGATCTCGCGTTGCGCTTCGACCCCGAGTACGGGAAGATCTCCCGGCGGTTTTATGAACATCCGGATCAGTTCGCCGATGCATTTGCGCGGGCTTGGTTCAAGTTGACGCATCGCGACATGGGGCCACGGGCGCGCTACCTGGGGCCGGACGTGCCGGCGGAAGAATTGATCTGGCAGGATCCGATCCCAGCCGTGGACCACAAGCTGATTGACGCCCGCGACGTGGCCACGCTCAAGGCGCAGGTCGTGGCGTCGGGCCTCTCGATCGCGGAATTGGTGACGACGGCATGGGCGTCCGCCTCGACCTTCCGTGGTTCAGACAAGCGCGGCGGGGCCAATGGTGCGCGCATCCGGCTCGAGCCGCAGAAAAATTGGTCCGTCAACCAGCCGGCCCAGCTTAGTAAAGCGCTCAATCTGCTCGAGGGCATCCAGCGCGCGTTCAATGCCGAAAGTAAAAAGACCGGCAAGCGGGTGTCGCTGGCCGACCTCATCGTGCTGGGCGGATGCGCCGCAATCGAGAAGGCCGCTGCCAATGCCGGTTTAACGGTTGTGGTGCCGTTCACCGCCGGACGCGCCGACGCCACTCCGGAACAAACCGATGTCGCCTCGTTCGCCGTGCTGGAACCGGCGGCGGACGGCTTCCGCAATTATTCGAGCGGCAAGTCCGCGCTGCCCGCGGAAGTGCTGCTTCTAGACAAGGCGCAACTGCTAACACTGACTGCGCCCGAGATGACGGCTCTGGTCGGCGGCCTGCGGGTACTGGGCGCCAATCACGGCGGCGCCACGCATGGCGTCTTCACCCGCCGCCCGGAAGCGCTGACCAACGATTTCTTCGTGAACCTGCTCGATATGAGCACGGAATGGAAGCCATCCGCGGCCGATGCCAATCTGTTCGAGGGCCGCGATCGCAAGAGCGGCGAGCCGCGCTGGACGGCGACGCGGGCTGATCTCGTCTTTGGCTCCAACTCGCAGCTGCGGGCGTTGGCGGAAGTCTACGGATGCGCCGACGGCCAAGCCAAGCTGGTAGGCGACTTCGTCGCCGCCTGGGACAAGGTCATGAACCTCGACCGCTTTGCCTAGCGAAGCGGTTCGCCAAATTAGGTTGGAATCATGCGCGTTTTCCTCCGATCGCCGCGGAAGGCTCGCCGAACCATGCCTTGGCAAGCCGCGCCAAGCGGCTCGCATCCCCGCCCTTACGCAGGCAGCCACCGAGTCCTTCATGGGAGGAGAACGAGGTGGATGGCCGCGAACCGGGGTGGAGAGTCGCGGCGGGTTGGAGCGAAGGGAGGCGAGCCGTCCCCCCTCCGTTGACTTTCTACAGGGAAGGAGGTAGGGTTTCCTGTAGGAACCCTGAAGGTAACGCGATGACCACGACGAAACAACCCGACGTCCTGCGCGGCACGCTCGACCTGCTCGTGCTGAAAACCCTGGACACCATGGGGCCGCTGCACGGCTACGGCTTGGCGCGGCGCCTGGAGCAAGTGTCGGGCGAAATGTTGGCCATGAAGCAGGGGACGCTTTATCCGGCCCTTTTGCGACTCGAACAGCGCGGCTGGATCAAGGCCGCCTGGGGCGCCAGCGAGGCCAACCGGAAGGCCCGCTACTACTGGCTGACGGCGCGCGGTCGCCGCCAACTCGCGCAAGAGACACGCGCCTGGGATCGCATGGCGGGCATGATCGGGCGGGTTCTGCACGGCGGAGTGGAAAAGGCATGAGCCCTGCCCAATTGGAGGTTTCACTATGAAGCTGAACCGCGAAGAACTGCAGGAGCACCTGGCCGCTCTGGAAGCGGAATACGTGGAGCAGGGGCACACGGCGGCGGCGGCACGCCGGCTGGCGCGGGTGCGCCTCGGGGGAAACGATCAGATCCAGGAGGAGCGGCGCGAGGTGTGGCGCTGGCGCCATCTGGACAATCTGCGCCGCGACCTCGGCTATGCGTTCCGGGCCATTCGACGCGCTCCCGGTTTCGCCGCCGTCGTGATCCTGACACTGGCGCTGGGTATCGGCGCGAATACGGCGGTCTTTTCAGTATTCAGCGCGGCCCTGTTACGTCCCTTGGCGGTAGCCAACCCGGAACAACTCTCGCTGCTTTACTGGGCAACGCCGCGATTCCCGCGCGACCGCCACATTGAACTAAGCGGAAGCAACACGGGGCTGGTGGCGGCGAGCTCGGCGGGGATTCACACGCCCAATCCCGAGGAGGCAAATTACTCGATATCCTGTCCAGTCTTTGAGACGCTCCAGGAGCAGGCAGCGCGCCGGGGCATCAGCGCCTTCGGGTTCGCGCCGCTGAATGTGCCGGAAACAATTGGCGTGCATGAGAGCGCGATTGCCGCCAATGCGACTCTGATCAGTGACGGGTCCTTCGCCGGCCTGGGCCTGGCGCCCCTCCAGGGGCGTTTTCCCGGCAGTAACGATTTTCGCGCGGGTGCGCCGCTGACCGCGGTCATCAGTTACGCATTCTGGACCGCCCAGTTTGCGCGCTCAGCCGACGCGTTGGGCTCTTCGATTACCATCGAGCGCCGCCCAGCGACCATCATCGGCATCGCGCCGCCCGGATTTGACGGTCTGGAACTCGGCCAGCCGGATGCGATGTGGCTGCCTGCGCGCGCGGCGTTGCAGGCCGGGCTGATGCCGTGGGGCGATCCGCGCAAGACCGCTCCCAACCTGGACGAGCGTTACTGGTGGATGCAGGTGATGGTCCGCCGGCCGGCGGGAGTGGCACCGGCCCAGATCCAGGCGGCGCTGGCGCCGGCGTTTGCGGCAGCGATTAGCGACGTCTTGCCCAATCCGCTGAAGCAAGGCGAGCTACGACCGCAACTCAAGGTAATCGCCGGCAGCATGGGCATCAATGATATTGCGGGGCAGTTCGGAGGATCGCTGCAGTTGCTGTTATTGGGCGTCGGATTGCTGCTGCTACTCGCCTGCGTTAACACGTCCGCCCTTCTGTTTGCCCACTCGGTCGGTCGCCGGCGCGAGATCGCCCTCAGGCTCGCGCTGGGGGCACCCCGATTCCGGATCATCGAGCAACTGCTGACCGAGTCGCTAGTCCTCGCCGGCTTGGGCGGGTGCGCCGGAGTTCTGCTGACACCGATCGCATCCGCGTTGCTTGTTTCCTTGCTTTCGAACGGCAAAGCAATTCCGTTACAACCAACGCTGGACTGGCGCGTGCTGGGTTTCGCGGCGGCGGCATCACTGGTGACCGGGGTGCTGTTTGGCATGCTCCCGGCGTTCAGCTATTCGCGGCAGGGTGGACGCGCTCCCGGGAGTAACCGTGCCACGGCTGATCGCGCGCCGCTGCGCGCACAGCGATTCATGGCGGCGATTCAGATCGCGCTGTCGCTGGTTTTATTGGTCGGCGCGAGCCTATTCACCCGCACGCTGGTCAAGCTGGAGTCGCAACCGCTTGGATTCGATCCGGCGCATCTCACCACGTTTGACCTCGACGCCCGCAGCGCGGGATATGGCGGAGAAAAACTGGCCGATTTGTACTTGCGGCTGCAGCATCAACTGGCCGCCCTGCCCGGTGTGTCAGCCGCAACCGCTTCGCAGCATACGCTTCTGGGCGGCGACTCCGGCGGGGAAGACGTCCGTTTCCCGGTGAGTGCCGACCCATTGGCCTGGCACGGTGCGGGGCGCAACGGAGTGGCACCCGATTTCTTCGCCACGATGCGCATTCCGCTTCTCTTGGGGCGCGCTATCGAAGATCGGGACGTAGGAACCAACGCGCCGGTTGCCGTTATTAACCAGGCATTGGCGCAGGCGGCGTTTGGAGGGGCTAATCCGATTGGGCGACAACTTGAAGTTAAGGATGCCGCCGTTTACACCATCGTCGGCGTCGCCGCCAATACCCGCTATGCCACTCTGAAGGGAGAATTCGCGCCCGCGTATTTCATCCCCTACACCGGCACACGCGCTTTACAAGGTCTCACCTTCGAGGTGCGCTCGATGCTGCCGACATCTGATCTGCGCGCCAGCATCGCGCATGAGATAGCGCGATTGGCAAGCGGCACCGCGGTGACCAATTTCCAATCGCAAACCGACCAGGACGGCGCCACACTCACGAATCCGCGGCTGCTGGCGAAAATCATGTCGGTCATCAGCCTGCTAGGGCTGCTGCTCGCCGGCCTGGGGGTGGAAGGCGCGATGGCGTATGCTGTCGCGCAACGCACCAAGGAAATCGGCATTCGCATGGCGTTGGGAGCGAGAACGGCGCAAGCGGCCGGCGATGTGTTGCGGGAATCGGCGCTGGTCACGCTGGCCGGACTGGCGGCTGGACTCATATTGGCGGCGGCATGTTCGCGTTTGATCGCCGCCGAACTGTATGGAGTCTCGCCCGGCGACCCGCTTACGCTTGCGGGCTCGGCAGCCGCGCTATTGTTTGTCGCTCTCGCCGCGGCATGGCTGCCCGCCCGCCGCGCCGCTCAAGTGGATCCGCTCATTGCCTTACGTGCCGAATAGTTACGGCGCGAAGGCGCGCCAACTTCCGCCAGCCCGTGGTCATTCGTCCGCGAGGGCAACCGTACATTTCCGCTCGCACTGAGTTGTCCTGGCTCACTTTGGACAAGGTCGCTGCGCCCAGCGCCCACTAGAAGCAGCGCCGGTCGACGACAGCACTCAGATCTTGCGCGCGGTCAGGTAAGATGGTTCTCATTATTGCTCCGGGAGAACCTGCATGAACCGACATATCTCGCGAACTGGCTTGCGCTTTGTTATCGTGGCGGTGATCGCGGCGTGGTGCGCCTTGAGTGCGGCGGCGCAAATCAGCCCCGACCTTTATGCGGGTCTGCAATGGCGTAACATCGGGCCGTACCACGGTGGCCGAGTCGCGTCGATTGGTGGACCGGTGGGCGACGTCAAGCAGGTCGGCGTGTTTTATGCCGGCATGCCGCAGGGCGGGATCTGGAAGACCACGAGCGCCGGCACCACGTGGTTCCCGGTATTCGACGGCGTTACCGGGGTGGACAGCATTGGCGCCATCGTGGTTTCGCCTTCAAACCCGAACATCATTTATGCCGGCAGCGGCGACGCCATCAGCGCGACTCCAGTTGAGGGCAACGGCATGTATAAATCCACCGACGGCGGCGCGACTTGGTCGCATATCGGCCTGGAGGGCACGCGGCGGATCGGCTCGATTGTTGTGGATCCAAAAAATCCCGACATCGTGGTGGTGGCGGCGATGGCGGGCGCGAGCGGAGACCAGCGCGGTATTTTCCGAACAGAGGACGGGGGCCGCAACTGGACTGACGTGCTGCATGTGGACGACAAGACCGGCGGACGCGACCTCTCCTCTCCGTACGATCAGCCGAATGTGATCTTCGCAACGACGATTCTCGATGCGCCCGGAGGCGGGCGGGGCGCGCGCGGCGGACCCAGCGCCACCCATCTTTTCAAATCACTCGACGAGGGCAAGACCTGGACCGAGATCAGTTCCAATCCCGAGACCAACGGCCGCCTCTGCGTCGCCGTGGCCATGCATACGAACGCGAGGCGGATTTTTGTGTACGGCAGCGGTGGATTGTACCGGTCCGACGACCAGGGCGCCACCTGGAGACAGGAAGCTGCCGACGATAGCCGCATTCGAAGCGGGGACTATACGAGCGGTGTATGGGTGGATACCCAAAATCCAGACGTGGTCTTTACCTTCTCGACTGCCGCTTATAAATCCATCGACGGCGGCAATACGTTTTTAGCTTTCAAGGGCGCGCCGGGTGGTGAAGACTTCCATGAAATGTGGATTGACCCGACCAACGATCAGCGCATGGCGATGGGCGTGGACCAAGGCGCGCCGGTTTCGCTTGACGGCGGGAATACCTGGAGCAGCTACTACGCGCTGCCGGTGGCGCAGGTTTACCATATCTCGACCGATAATCGTTACCCGTATTGGGTGCTAGCCTCACAGCAGGACACGGGTGCGGTGATGACGCGCTCGCGCGGCAACAACGGCGACATCAACGAGACGGACTGGCTGCAGAATGCGTCCTCGGAATTCGGCACGTTGACGCCGGACCCGACGAATCCCGACATCGTCTACGGAGTTGCGTATGGTGCGGAGCAGGGAACAACGGGCACACTCAAGATCAACGTAGCCACCGGGCAATGGGACAACATCAACCCGGAGTTCGGCGTTGAAGCCGCAAAATTCGGCGGCCAGGGCCGTGATCAGTGGCGTCGCTTCGACCCGTTCGATCCGCACACCATGTACGCCGACTTCCAGTGTTTGGTGGTCTCCCATGATCAAGGCGAGAGTTGGACCGCATTTAGCCCAGCGCTCACCACCGCCAAGGACGCACCTCAGGAAAAATGCGGAACTCCGGCGGCCGCAGCGGCCGCCGGCGCGGCGCCGGGCGGACGCCGCGGCGCGGACGACGCCATCAACGATTTCGCTATCGGAACGGTAAGAAAAGGGGTGTTCTGGACAGTCTCCGGCAACGGTCAGATCTTTAACTCGACCGATAACGGTCTGCATTGGAACAATGTGTCGAACATAACCGACGCGCCCGAAGGCGCGCAGTTCCTGGTCATCGAGGCCGGTCACGGTGATGTCAATACGGCCTATGTCTCTGCCCACGCGCCCGGCGGGATTTCAGCGACCGGCAACATACCGCTGATTTGGCGCACCCACGATGGCGGCAAGACCTGGACGAAGATCGTTAACGGCCTGCCGAGCGGCCAAAACACCGGAAGCTGGGTCAATGTCGTGCGCGAAGACCCGTACCAAAAGAACCTGCTGTTTGCCGGCACCGAGTCAGCCGTCTACGTTTCGTTTGACGACGGCGATCACTGGCAATCACTGCAGAACAACATGCCCACAACGTCGATCCGCGACATGGTATTCCATACCGACGATCACATGAGCGATCTGGTGATTGGGACTTATGGTCGCGGATTCTATGTACTCGATGACACTACGCCCCTGCGCGAGTTGGCCACCAAAGCTCAGGCGATCGCGGCCGCGCCCGCATACTTGTTCAAACCAGGGGATGGCATTCGCGCGCGCATCAGCGACAACTGGGATCAGCCTTGGAATTACGAACTGCCGTGGGCGCCGAATCCGCCCTTCGGCGTGGTCTTCTACTACCACCTTAGCCAGAAGCCGCAAGGCGAGATCAAGCTGCAGGTCTACGATGCGCACAATAATCTAATCCGAACCATCAGCAGCATTGCGCCGAAGTTTGCGACGCCGCCCGAGAAATGGCCCTACCCGACTTACTGGATTGCGCGCCCTGAGGACATGGAACTGCCCACCAAGGTTGGCACGAACCGTTGGAACTGGGATCTGCGCTATGACGATCCGCCAGCCTTTGAGTATGACCTCGAGAACCTGGCCGATGTCACGCCGGGCATGCGCAATACGCCCGGGCCGCATGGCCTGCTTGCCGCGCCTGGCATCTATACCCTGAAATTGACGGTGGACGGGCAAACGTATACCCAGACGACGGTCGTTCACAATGACCCGCGCGTGGGGGAGAGCGCGAAGATCATGGCCGGCATTCGGCAGAAAAACGAGCTCATGATCGGCGCCTGGCAGCTCGCAAAGGCAACCTACGCCGGTAACGTCGAGGTCGCCGCGCTGCGCGAGCAGGTCGCCGCATTGACGACGTCGAACCCGCCCGCCGATGTTGTCGCGCAAGTGACAGCGCTCAACGCCAAACTGGCGGCGATCGGTGGAACCGGAGCGGGACGCGGCGGACGTGGGGCCGGCAGGGGACGCGGCGCCGCGGCACCCGCCGGCGCCGTCGTGCCCTTCAACG
>JANWLQ010000045.1 GCA_025450725.1 Terriglobales bacterium | reverse complement strand
GGCCATGGTCCGGCTCATCGAGGCGCGCGCTCGCGCCGGGGGGGCAGGTCGCGACATCGGCACGTTTGGCGGCACGACTATGACCGCGTACCCGGTGGGTGCCCTTAAGCTCGCGCCCCTGCGCCTGCATACGCGCCTCATGGTGCGCGACCACCGGCGCATATTTCTCGGCAGCCAGAGTCTGCGCCGCACCGAACTCGATGCGCGCCGCGAAATCGGCGTCATTGTGGACGACCTTAAAGCCGCCGCCGCCATCGAAAAGGTATTCGAACAGGATTGGAATCAATCCGCATCGGAAAAGCCGGCGGCGATTCCGGAATTGTCCGGTCGAAAGGCGTTAAAAAAGGTGGCCAAAGCAATCAGCAAGAACCTGCCGCCCGCGCACGCCCTGGCCGACGCGATTCGGGAGGAGTTCGTGCAGCAGACCAACGGTCACGTGGATCGCCGCGCGGTCGAATCCGCCGTCAAAGGCGCGGTCAAGGAAGCGGTTAAAGATGCAGTTAAAAAAGCAGTATCCACCGTGGTGGACGAGGCTATCAAGGACGACAGCCACGCTGATGCCAATCGCGGTGCTGAGCAGCGGGTTGGCGCTCATCGTCGCCGCGCAGCGGGCGCCGGCGGCAACCGGAGCCACGCCGAATCCAGCCGCTGACCAAGCCACCCTCAAACTATTCGAATCCCGCGTCGCTGCGCTGGAAAAGCAGGTCCGCGACGCTGACAATGGGGCCCCGCCGCGTAAGCCGACTGCTTCCTCGGCCCATCTTGAAGCTTCGCGCCGACGCATCGCGACCCGCCTGCGCCAGGCCCGTGCCGGCGCCAAACTCGGCGATATTTTCACCCCCGAGGTGGTCGACCTGTTCCGCCGTCGCCTGGCGCAAGCCTGGAACGGCCCCCAAGGCGCGGCCATCCGCGCCAGCCTGCGCCACGCCGAGCCGCTTCCGACCAAGGCACTGCCCGTGAACGCCAGCTATCCCTCCGCGGTACCGTTGCAATCCACCCCCCCAGATTTGCTCGAGGCGCTGCCCCCGCTGCCCGGCGATCTCGAGTACCGCTTCGTGGGCCGCAACCTGATCTTGCATTCACTTCCCTCCAACCTGGTTGTGGATGTCATGCCCAACGCACTTCCGGCCGAGCTCCCGCCGGCATGACCCGCGCCTGCCACAGGGCCGCGGCCTGGCTGATCTCGGCGGCGCTGATAGCGGTGGCGCAGACACCGGCCAACACTCCGCTCGACGTCCGCTTGCCGCTGGAATCCGGCAGTGTTCGTTTTGCCGTAATCGGCGACAGCGGCACCGGCGAGGCCGCCCAGTACCAGCTCGCCGCTCAGATGGAGCGCTACCGCCAGGCCACCAATTTTGATTTCGTCATCATGCTGGGCGATAACATTTATGGCGGCCACAACGCCGACGATTTCCACAACAAATTCGAATTACCTTACCAGCCTCTACTCGCCGCCAAGGTCAAGTTCTACGCCTGTCTCGGCAACCATGACGACGCGCAGCAGGAGATTCTGTATCAGCCGTTCAACATGAATGGCCAACGCTATTACAGCTATTCCCGCGGCGGCGCCGAGTTTTTCGCGCTCGACAGCAATTACATGGACCCGGCGCAATTGGGCTGGCTCGACCACAACCTGGCCCAGTCCGGGGCGCAATGGAAAATCGTCTACCTCCATCACCCGCTTTTTTCCGACGGCAAATTCCACGGACCCGATCTCGACGTCCGCACGCGCCTGCTGCCGCTGCTTGAGAAATATGGCGTCAACGCAGTCTTCTCCGGCCACGAACACGTCTACGAGCGCTTCACGCCGCAGGACGGAATTTTCTTTTTTATCGAGGGTAACTCCGGACAACTGCGTTTTCGCGACCTGCGCCAGGCGCCCGACGAAGCCGCCGGTTCCGACACCGTCCAGGATTTCATGCTCGTCGAGCTCGACAAGAAGAAAATGACTTTCCAAACCATTTCCCGCAGCGGCTACACCGTGGACGCGGGCACCGAGCCAAAGCAGGCCCCGCCAAAGTAAACTGTCGTGTGCCCGCACTTCGTCTGCTCGCCATTTGCTCGCCCCAATTTCCCGGACTGCCACGCCTGCGCGCCGAGTCCGAGGCGCACCAGTTAGACCTCATCGTCGCCCATGACCTTGCCGGCATCGCCGAAGCCGCTCCGCGGGCGGACGTCATTTTTTACACCGCGCTCGCCGGCGCCACGCCGCCGTTCGCGCAAGTCTGGCCGCTCACGTCGCCGGCGTTGCGCTGGGTCCATTCCTTCGAAGCCGGCGTGGACCGCTTGCTCACACCGGGCCTCATCGCCAGCCCCGTGCTGGTGACCAACGCGCGCGGCGTTTACGTCGAGTCGCTGGCCGAGTTCGTCATTTACGGCGTCCTGCATTTTTGCAAGCAAGGTCGCCGTATGGCTGAGCAGCAACACCAGGCGCAATGGCGCCAATTCGAGGTCGAGACACTGCGCGGCAAACGCATGGGCATCCTCGGCTACGGGACGATCGGCCAAGCTTGCGGACGAGCCGGCACCGCCTTTGGCATGGAGATTGATCCGGTGCGCCACCGCGACAGGTTTTCCCCCGCGGATCTTCACGCCTGGCTCGGGCGCCTCGACGTCTTGGTTGCGGCCGCGCCCCGCACGCCAGAAACCTGGCACTTGATCGGAACCCAGGAACTCGCCGCCCTGAAGCCGACCGCTTTAATCGTCAACGTCGGACGCGGCGAGGTGATCGAAGAAGCGGCTCTCGTGGCTGCGCTGCAAGCGCATACAGTCGCCGGCGCCGCGCTCGACGTGTTCGAGACCGAACCGCTGCCTCCGGAACATCCCTACTGGCGGATGGACAACGTCCTGATTTCACCGCACTGCACCGACCGCACGCTCAATCCCCATTGGATTGACCTCGGCATGAATGCGTTTGCCGATAATCTACAATGCTTTCTTCACGGCAGGCCCTTTTTCAGTCTGGTGGACAAACAAGCCGGCTACTGAGTTTTGGCAGTCAAACTGCTCTACCCTAGACTGAACCGAGCGGGAGGCCCCTATTTTGAAACTCTGCCGTCCATTTTTACCACTTGTGGTAGCTTTTGCCACTGCGCTGGCTCTCTCTGGCCAGCAGCGACCGCAAGATCAAAAAGACCAAAAGCAGCACCAACAACAGCGGCAGTCCTCGCGCGGCAGCCAGCGCGCTGAGCCCACACATCCGGTCGGCCACGGCTATATTCCGCCTGCGGGGCCGACGACGCGCCGGGGGGCGCCCACGCCTCCAGATAAATCATTGCGGGACCGGCCAGACCATCCGGACGCCCCCCACGTTCACCCCGACACCAATCAGTGGGTGGGCCACAACTACGCACGCGACGACAAGCGCTTCCACCTGGACCGCCCCTACGAGCACGGTCGCTTCACCGCCGGCTTTGGGCCACGATTCGTGTTTCGCCTGGGTGGCGGCAATCCCAACCGTTTCTGGTTTGACAACTACTATTGGCAGATCGCCCCGGTGGATCAGGCCTTCGCCAACGATTGGAACTGGAACTCCGACGACATTGTGATTTATAACGACCCCGATCATAGCGGCTGGTACCTGGCCTACAACGTGCGCCTGGGCACCTACGTCCACGTCCTCTTCCTCGGCCAGCAGTAAACTCGAATGTGCATATTGCGAACCCGCTGCCCGCGGCGCCCGTAGCCGCCCGCCGTTCCCACGTCGACGTGCGCTTCGGCGCCTGCGTCGAAGATCCCTATTATTGGCTGCGCGAGCGCGACAATCCCGACGTGCGCGCCTACCTCGAGGCTGAAAACGCCTACACGGCCGCCCTAACCGGGCCGGTGCGCGAACTCGAACAATCCATCTACGATGAGATCCTCGGCCGCATTCAGCAGACCGATCTCACCGTACCGGTCAAGCGCGGCGAATTTTTCTACTACTCCCGTACCGTCGAGGGGCTGCAGTATCCCATCCACTGCCGCAAGAAGGGCGAGAGTGGCGCCGAGCAAATCCTGCTCGACATCAATCGATTGGCCGAAGGCCTGGAGTTTTTCAGTCTCGGCAATTTCGAAATCTCCGACGACGCCCGCCTTCTCGCCTACACCGCCGACCGCACCGGCATGCGCCAGTACACGCTGCACGTACTGGATTTAGACAGTGGCGCCTTGCTCGACGCGACCGCCGAGCGCGTGACATCGGTCGAGTGGTCTACCGACAATCGTACCCTCCTTTTCACTACCGAGGACGCGACCACGAAACGCAGCGACCGGCTTTTCCGCATGGAACTGGGCTCGCCCGCTGTCGAAATCTACCACGAGCTTGACGAGCTCTACCACATCGGCGTGCAGCGCACTCGCGACCGGGCCTATCTGCTTCTCGCCATTGCCGCCACTGACTCGACCGAGTTCCATTACTGGCCCGCCGGTCAGCCCGCGGCCCCGCTGCGCCTCTTCCTCGCGCGCGCCAAGGATCACAAGTACGACCTCAACCACCGCGATGGACTCTTCTATGTGCGCACCAACCAGGGCGCCAGGAACTTCAAGGTCGTCACATTGCCCGCCACCGACCCTGATTGGACTCAGGCCCGTGAGTTCATCCCGCACGTAACCGACGTGCTCATCGAGGATCTCGATCTATTCCGCGACTTCGGCGTGGTCCACGAAAAATTCGAGGCGCTCAATCGCCTGCGGGTCTACCACTTCGCCGCCGCGACCTGGACGTCAATTCCCTTCCCCGAGCCCGTCTATGCCGCCTTCGGCGGCGGCAATCCCGAAAACGACACCCGTCGCTACCGTTACAGCTACCAAAGCCTGGTCACGCCACCCAGCGTGTTCGAGTTTGACATGGCCGCGCACACGACCCATCTGCTCAAGCAGCAGCCAGTGCTCGGCGGTTACGATCCCACGCAGTACGAGAGCGCGCGGCTGTGGGTTACGGCGCGTGATGGCGCGCGCGTTCCCATGTCGGTGGTATACAAAAAATCCACCTCCCGCCCCGAGCGCGCGCCGCTTCTGCTTTACGGTTACGGCTCCTACGGCTACGGTTTGCCGGCCGGCTTCTCGGTGGCGCGGCTGAGCCTGCTCGATCGCGGTGTGACCTATGTCATGGCGCACGTGCGCGGCGGCAATGAGCTGGGTGAGCCCTGGCACGACGCCGGCATGTTGATGCACAAGATGAACACGTTCACCGATTTCATTGACTGCGCCGAGCACTTGATTGCGGAACGATGGACCACGCCAGAGCGCCTCGCCATCGAAGGCGGCAGCGCCGGCGGGCTTTTAATCGGCGCCGTCGTCAATATGCGCCCCGAACTTTTCCGCGCCGCGCACCTGGCCGTTCCCTTCGTGGATGTCATGAATACAATGCTCGACCCGAGCCTGCCGCTGACGGTCGGCGAGTACCTCGAGTGGGGCGACCCGCGCCAGCCCGCCGCCTACGAGTACATGCGCGCCTATAGTCCTTACGACAATCTCGCCCGCCGCGACTATCCCGCGATCCTCGTCACTACCAGCCTGAACGACAGCCAGGTCATGTACTGGGAACCGGTGAAGTACGTAGCCAAGCTGCGCACACTGAAGACCAACGATACCCAGCTACTGCTCAAAACCAACCTCGGGGCCGGCCACGGCGGCGCCTCCGGCCGCTACGACCGCATCCACGAAACCGCCTTCGAGTTCGCCTGGCTTCTCAGCCAAATTCTCGCCGGCAACTATCGGTAGCCGAGTTGCCTCATCAGTTTCACGAAATCCGGATCATGGACGTAACGCTGAAAGGAGTCGTCGCTGCGCGGGTCAGGCATCTGCTCGCCCGGCAAAACACGGTCCTTGTGATCAAAGGCCAACTTCAAATTGGCCAGCACGCGAGCCTTGTCGTTCTCGCCCGCAAAGGCGCAGGCAAGGTTGTAGTAGTTCAGCGGGTAGTCCGGATCCTGCTGGATAGCCTCATCGAGAAGCGCGTGAACCTGTTTCAGCTTGCCGCTTATCCCGTAAGCCATAACGAGTTGATCGGTCACAATATGGCGCTGCACGAAGTTCAATTTCGTACCTCCGTCGAGCGCCCGCGCCTGCTCAAAAGGCCCGATCGCCTCGGCGTACTTCTTTTGCATAAACCGCGATTGACCTAGGTAGATCTGCGCCAGGAGGTTCGACGGATCCTTTTGAACTAAATCAAGGGAATCCCGCTCCGCCGCCGCAAAGTCGCCCGCCCGATACTCTTGCGTGACTCGCTCCGCGGTGGAACTGGCCGGCGACGGCGCCTGCGCCGCCGCGAGCGAAAATATACAGAGTGCCAATGGCCCCAGCATGCCAACTTTCATCGTCCACCTCCCTTTACCTTCAGCGCATCGTCCACCCCGGCCAAACTGTCCCACTGGGCGCCTGCGCTCTCCCTCATGGCGCGATTCTAGCTCCAATCCTCAGAAATCGAAAATATGACGATGCTGGCCGTTAAAGCCATCTAAGTGGACAGTGAAGGCTGCGAAGCATGACGACGACGTTGATCTCCACCGGGCGCGGCGCGGACGCAAGCGCCGCTTTTCTGAGTGGCGGCTCGGCCCGGGACTGATCACCGGCGCCGCCGACGACGACCCTACTGCAATCGGCACCTACTCGGTGGCGGGCGCCGCCTACGGCCTGCAAATGTTGTGGCTGGCCGTGTTCACCGTGCCGCTGATGATTGCGGTCCAGGAAATGTGCGGACGCGTGGCGCTGGTCACCAACTGTGGCTTGGCCTCGCTCATCCGCCGCCACTTTCCAGCTTGGGTGCTGTACGCCGCCCTCGTGCTGCTGGTGGTCCCCAATGTGGTCAACGTTTACGCCGACCTGAACGCCATGGCGGCGGCCATGCGCCTGCTCTTCGGAGGACCGCTGCTGCTATGGGCGACGGTGCTGGCCGCGGCGATCATCGCCGCCCAGGTGCTGATTCCCTATCGCCATTACGTCAATGTGTTGAAATTCACCTGCCTGGCGCTGCTCGCCTATGTGGTGATTCTTTTTCTGCCCCAGGCTCACGTCGCCTGGCGCGCTTTGGCGCGCGCCGCGCTGACGCCGACCTGGCACAGCGACCGCGCCTTTCTCGCCACCGCGGTCGCATTACTGGGAACCACCATCTCGCCCTACCTGTTTTTCTGGCAGGCGAGCGAACAGGTCGAGGAGAATATCGCCGACGATGTCGCCTCACCCAAGGCCCAGCGCACCCAGCGCGTGCGCCGCCCCGAGATCGTCAGGATGCGTTCCGACACCGTGGTCGGCATGGTTTCGTCGCAGGTCATCGCCGCCGCGATCATGGTCACGGCGGCGGCCACGCTACACGCCACCGGGCACACTCATATCGAAAGCGCGCAGGATGCCGCTCAAGCGCTGCGGCCCCTGGGCGGCATGGCCTTCGCCATTTTCGGTCTGGGCATCGTCGGCTCCGGTCTGTTGGCGGTGCCGACGCTCGGCGGCTCAGCCGCCTACGCCTTGGCCGAAACCATGGGCTGGCGGCGCGGCCTCTTCCGGCGCTTCAGCCGCGCCCGCGCCTTCTACCTGACCATCGTCGCGGTCATCGCCGCCGGCTACCTGTTGAACTTCGTGGGGACACTGAGCCCCATT
>JANWLQ010000044.1 GCA_025450725.1 Terriglobales bacterium | reverse complement strand
GCTCTGGCGTTGCCCATCCTCGAACACCGCTGCCTGCTCCGCCCCGAGTTTGAGCTGGAACGGGTCAGCGCGGCCGAAATCATTCAAGCTGTCGTTGCAAAAGTGGAGGTTCCGCGCTGAATCTGTTGACTCCCGCGCCGCGGCTGGTCTGGAGCGCGCTTTTTCTGGCGGCGCTCGCCTGCGCGGCGCCGCTCAGCCACGTCGCGGTGCCCCTGGCGCTGACACTTGCCTTGGTTCTGGCCACCGGCGTCGGAGTCGATCTGTTTTGGCTGCGACGGCACGCGACCCCGCCGCGGGCGACAGTGGCGACGGCCGCCGGCGCGACTGTGGCCAGGATGCGCTTGACCGCCGGGCGTCCGGCCCCGCTGCATCTCGCCATTCAGTGGCACCAGCCGCACGCGCCGCGCCTGGCACTGATGGCGGCGAATCACAGTTTTGCCCAGGCGCTTCGCCTTCCTTGCGGCAGCCGCGCCGTCGCGGTCCCCTGCGGCCGCGTTTTGTGGACCGGCGAAATCGAGGGCCGCCAGCGCGGCGACTTTCGCGGCCTGCGCTGTGGCTTCGAGCAGCTTTCGCGATGGCGCTTATGGCGTCTCCGCCGCTGGCGCGACGTCGAGTGCGACTTCGTCGTCTATCCCGACCTCGCGCCCGGCCGCCGCGAACTGATGCGCAGCCCCATCTACCGCGCCCTCGCCGCATCCACCCAACTGCCCCTGACCGGCCAGGGACGCGAGTTCGAACGCTTGCGCGAGTACCAGGGCGGCGACAATTACGCGGACCTGAGCTGGAAGGCCACCGCCCGCCGCGCCTTTCCCGTCACCCGGCTGTTCCAATGGGAACAGAAGCAGGAGATCTATTTCATCGTCGATCACTCCCGCCTCAGCCGCGCCGCCGCCGCCAACGGGCGCTTCCAGCTCGAGCGCCTGGTCGAGACGGCGATGATCGGCGCCAGCGCCGCCGCCGATATTGGCGACCAATTCGGTTTGATCACCTTCGCCGGCGATGTCACCGGCTGGCTGGCCGCCTCCACCGGCCGCGCCCATTACGCCGCTTTTCGCGACCAGGTTCTGCGCCTCGAGGCCGCCCACGAAACGCCTGCCTACGACCGGCTCTTTGCCCGCATCCGCTCCCGCCTGCGCCGCCGCTGCTACTTGCTGTTCCTCGGCAACCTGACCGAACGCGGCACGGCCGAACAGTTTGCGCCCGCCGCGCGCCTGGTCAGCCGCACCCATCTCGTCCTCGCCGCCAGCATTCTGCCCGGCCCCGCGAAATTGCTCGCGCCCGCGGCTACGGTCCCGAACACCGACGACGCCTATACCCAACTTGCCGGTGACTTCGAATACCGGCGCATTGCCCGCCTCACCTCCCCGCTCTCCCTCGGCGGCGTACAGTTTCGCGCTGTGCCCGAGGCGGGCTACGTGGCCGCGGCCGTGGAAGGCTACCTCGCCAGCAAGCAGGCACAGCGCCTATGATTTTCGATCTCGATCGCTTTACCGGTGCCGGCAAACCACGCTGGCAGGCTCTTTCCGATCTGCTCGATCAACTCGAATCCGCGGAACACGACCGTATCACGCTGGCCGAGGCCGAGGCACTGGAAGACCTGTATCATCGCTGCGCCGCCGATCTGAACCGCCTCCAGCACGGCGCCGTCGCCGGACCGCTGCACGCCTATTTGTCGCAGCTTGTCACACGCGCTTACGCGCAAATCTATTCCGCCGGCGGCGGCGCATGGCCGGCGCATTTCGCTCCCGCCGCCTGGCTGGGTCAACTGCGCCTCTTTTTCGGCGTCCTCCCGCGCGTTTTCCGCCGCAACCTCCGCCTGTTCTGGTTGGCGCTGGCGCTTACCCTCGCAGGATGCCTGCTCGGAGCCCTGGCCATCACCTTCGACCCCGCCGCCACCGATGTGTTGCTTCCGGCGGAATACCTGCGCAACCCCGCCCAGCGTGTGCAACAGGATCTCGGCGGTGCCGGCGTCCACACGCCCAACGCGTCGGAGGAGACGGCGTTTTCGGCGCAACTGATCACCCACAACATTCAGGTTTCATTGTTCACCATGGCGTTGGGCGTCACCTTCGGCGTGGGTACCGGGCTACTGCTGTTCTTCAACGGCCTTCTGCTCGGCGCGGTGGCCGCGCGGTATTGCCAACAAGGATTTGCCTGGTTCGTCGCCGGCTGGCTGCTTCCCCACGGAGCGTTTGAAATACCTTCGGTGCTCATCGCCGGCCAGGCCGGTTTTCTGCTCGCCCGCATGTTGTTGCGCGGCTCCGCGCGGCCCGAACTCCGCCAGCAGGCCTTGCGGCAGATGCTGACCCTGTTCGGTGGTTTGTGTTGCCTGCTGGTTTGGGCCGGCTTGATGGAGGCGTTCTTCTCCCAGCACCATGCCGCCGGTTGGGGCTACGCTGTGCAGGTGGTGGTCGGATTGGCCGAGCTGCTGTTGCTGTTTGGCTACCTCGGCTGGGCCGGACGGAGCGGCGATGAGGCCCCGACCCCAGTCCCGGAGCTGGCCCCATGAATTGGATAACGCCCGAAGGATTTGCCTTCCAGATTCCGGTCGCGCGTGCGCCCCTGCGTTGTCTCGCCTGGTTGGTGGATGCGGTGGTGATCGGCGCCGCGCTACAAACCATTTCCACAATCATTCGCCCCTTTGAGCATTGGCTGCCGGGCCTGGCGTCGGCCGTTGGCGCCGGCGCCGCCTTGTTGCTGTTGCTGCTCTATGCCGCCGCATTGGAATGGTTCTGGGGCGGCCAGACCGTCGGCAAGCGACTTTTCGGATTGCGCGTCATGGACATGTACGGCCGGCCGCTCACTGCCGCGCAAGTCCTCACCCGCAATTTGCTGCGCGTGGTTGACGCGCTGCCGCTTCTCTATCTTGTCGGCGGCCTGAGCTGCCTCGCCACACGCCATGCCCAGCGGCTCGGCGACCGCGTCGCGGGAACCGTGGTCGCCTGCCGCGACAATGCGCCGGTACCCAACCTCGGCGCCTGGATGGCTGGCAAATACAACAGCTTTCGCGATTACCCGCTGCTCGCGCTGCGCCTCCGCGAGAGCGCCACGCCGCGGGAGGCGGGACTGGTTCTCGAAGCCCTCGCCCGTCGCGAGCAACTCTCGCCCGGCGTCCGTGAGCGCGCCTACGCCGAAATTGTCGCTTACTTTCACGAACGGGTTCCCTTCCCCGCCGCCGCCACCGACGCCCTCAGCGCCGAGCAGTATCTGCGCAATCTAGCCGATTTGATTTTTGTCACCCAGCGCGCGTAAGGCTGGCGCGTCGCACCAGCAGCACCGTTTGATCGTCGCTCTGGACGCCAAAACCACAAACAGCGGCGATTATCGCGCTCGCCGCGGTTGCAAGCGGTTGCGCCGCGACCGTGCATAGCAATTCGGCCAGCCGGCCCTGCCCGAATTCCTCCTGTCCCGCGTTGCAAACCTCGGTGATGCCGTCCGTGTAAAGCAATACAACATCGCCCGGCTCGCAGGCGACCGTCTCGCTATGGAATGTTGGATTGGCGAACATGCCCAACGGAAAATTCTCGATCTCGATGGCGGTCGCGGTTCGCGTGGCGGCGTGATAGTGCAATAACGGTGGATGGCCGGCGACAAACACCCGCAAGGCCTCGCCTGCCGCGCCGGCCGGGCGCACGCCGGCAAAGGTCACGTACTTTTCCGGCGGCATGATTTCGAACAAGGTGCGATTGAGCGCCGGCAGCCATCCCTCGGCCTTCTGGTCACTGCCGCCGTCAAACCGGTAGGCGTGTGCGGCGCTCTTGACTACTCCCATCAGTACGCCGGCTGCCACGCCATGCCCGCTCACATCGGCGATATAGGCCGCCCATTCTTCGTCGGCGATCAAATCCAGCAGGTCGCCCCCGACTTTGCCGCTGGCCTGGGATTGCCCGCCAAATTCAAACGCGCCTAGCTTCGCGTCCACGGCGGGCGCCAGTGCGTGGTGGATCTCCCCCGCCAGATCTATTTCAGTTTGCAGGCGAAAATACCGGCGGCCCTCCCGCCCTATAAACGCCAAAATCAGCACGTATCCCAGCACGATTCCGGCCGTCGCTCCAATGGCCCCGAACCCCATAGCTCGCGAAACGCCGGGATCGTGTAACCAGTGACGATCAGCCAGAGGCCAGGCGACGAACTCGATCAGCGTCACCGCCACCAGCCCGCGAAAGTAGCCGCGCGTGCCCAGAAAGGCATATACCACGCCGGTTGATCCGCTGAGCAGCCCGCTCAAAGCGGTTGAGGCTGTGTCGGCACCGGTGCCAATGCCGCCGATCATGCCCACGCTGGCGAATAAGAAAAAAACGCTGAGGAAGAAAAGCATGGAGGAGCGCGGCGAGATCTGTAGCCAAAATTGCCGGCCCCGCTGTTGGCGTTCTCTCCAGTTCATGTCAGTGAGGATACACTAAGGATTCATGCTGACCATTTGGCAAGCGGTTATTCTGGGCATTGTGCAGGGCGTTACCGAGTTTTTTCCGGTGAGCAGCACCGCCCATTTGATTCTCGCTCCCTGGCTGCTGCACTTTCCCGACCCCGGCGAAACCTTTGATGTCGCCCTGCATGCCGGCACGCTCCTGGCCGTCCTCGGTTTCTTCTTCATGACCTGGGTGCGGATCATCGGCGTCGCCTTCGGCGCCCGGGTTGACATCCATACCGGACGCCCGATCGCCGGGCGAGAACTCAACACCCAGCGCCGCCTGCTTTGGTATTTGGTCTTGGCCACCATCCCAGGCGCGGTGATTGGCTATCTGTTCGACAAGCAGATCGAATCCACCTGGCGTAATCCCTTGATCATCGCCGCCAGCCTGATCCTAGTCGCCTTGCTCATGGCCTGGGCCGACCGTGCCCCGGCGCAAAACAAGGATTTCGAAAACACCTCCGCCGGCGAAGCCTGGTGGATCGGCTGCGCCCAGGCCATCGCGGTCATACCCGGTGTGTCGCGCTCCGGCGCCACCATCACCGCCGGACTGTTCAGCGGCTTGACCCGCGAAGCCGCGACCCGGTTCT
>JANWLQ010000043.1 GCA_025450725.1 Terriglobales bacterium | reverse complement strand
TGTCAGGCTCGTGGGTGACGAGCACGATCGTGATCTTGCGTTCCTTGTTCAGGCGCTGGAAGATGCCCATGATCTCGACCGAGGTGCGGCTGTCGAGGTTGCCGGTGGGCTCATCCGCCAGCAGAATGCTGGGCCGGTTCATCAGCGCGCGCGCAATGGCCACGCGCTGCTGCTGCCCGCCGGAGAGCTGGCTGGGGTAGTGGTGTTCGCGATCGGCGAGACCGACGATGCGCAACGCTTCGCGGGCCCGCTCGACGCGCTCGGCCGGACTCAGGCGCGCGTAAAGCGCGGGCAGCTCGACATTCTCGAGCGCGGTGGTGCGCGACAACAGGTTGAAACCCTGGAAAACAAACCCCAACTTGCGGTTGCGGATGTGCGCCATCTCGACCTTGTCGAGGGTGGAGACATCCACGCCGTCGAGCTTATAGAGCCCGCGGGTGGGGCGGTCGAGGCCGCCCACCAGGTTCATGAAGGTGCTCTTGCCGCCTCCGGAAGCGCCCATAATGGCGACAAATTCGCCGCGATTGATGGTCACGTCGAGGCCGCGCAAGGCGTGGACCTGGATTTCACCAAGATCGTAGATCTTGTGGACGCCCTCGAAGTAGATTACGGGAACGTCCGGTCCCGCGTCTCCGCCCGGCGAGGAATGCGCCCCCGTGGTCATGGTGTCGGTAGATGTGCTCACAAGTATCCCTTTAGTACTACCGGCCACCACGCGGACCGCCGGTTGAACCGGGCAGGCCCGAAGCCGCCGACTTCACCACCAGAGCGCCGGTGATCACATCGTCGCCCGGTTGCAACGAGCCTTGCAGCACGCGTGTGATGGCGGTGTAGGTGTAATCGGTAATGCCGGTGCGCACGCGAACCGGAATCAATTTCTTGTTGGCGTCCAACTTCCAGATCAGTGCCGTGGTCGGCCGGTTGGAGTCGCCCGACGCGCTCGCTCCGCCGCCGCCGCCACGGCGTCCGCCACCGCCACCGGCGCGTCCACCGCCGCCGGCGCCGCTGGCCGCGCCGGACGCCGTGCCGCTGGCCGCGCCGCTCCCCGTGCCACTGGCCGTGCCGCTCGCCGCGCCGCCGCCGCCGGTCGTGTCTGACATGCCGTTATCGGCCAGCACCTGGCGCAATTGCACCGGCGTGAGGTCGGGCTTGAAGCGCAGGGCAGAATTCGGAACTTCTAAAACGTTGCGCGCGCTTGCCACCGGAATGTTCACATAGGCAGTCATGCCCGGAAAAATCTTCTGGTCGGTATTCTGGAATTCGATGATGGTGTCGTACTCGACCACGTTCTGCACTGTGGTCGGGTTCATGCGGCGCTGCTGCACAATGCCGTGGTAAACGTTGTTGGGGAAAGCGTCCACCGTGAAGGTGGCATCGTCACCGTCTTTCAAGCGACCCACGTCGCTCTCGTCGGTTTGGGTATAGACCCACATTTTGGTCAGATCAGTGGCTTCGCTGAACAGCAGCGGCGCCGAAAACGAGCTGGCGACGGTCTGGCCGACGTCCACGGCGCGGTTGATAATGACACCGTCGACCGGAGCATAAATGTTGCAGTACGACAGATTGGTTTGCGCAGTTTGCACCGCACTCTGGCGTCCCAGCGCGGTGGCCTTGGCCTGATTCACCGACGCCTCGGCCGCCTTCAGCGCGGCCTGGTTCTGTGCCAGGCCGGCTTTCGCACTGGCGACCTCGGCCTGGTCGGTCTCGAACGTGGCCACGTCGGTGTCGCGCTGCGCCGCCGAAACGATGCCCTGGTTGAAGAGCCCCACGGTGCGGTCGCGCTGCAAAGTCGCTTGGTTGAGCGCGGCTTCGGCTTTGGCAACGTTCGCCTGACCGGTGGCCACGTTGGCCTGCTGCACCCCGACCTGCGCCTGCGCCGACTGCACCGCCGCTTGGGCGTTGGCCAGGTCGGCCTTGGCGGAGGCCAGCGCGTTCTCATAGACCGAGGAGTCAATCTGGGCGATCAACTCGTTCTTCTTGACCACGCTGTTGAAATCCACGTTGATTTTGGTGATTTTGCCCGAGATCTGCGAGCCGATGGCGATCGTCTTGATCGGGTTCACCACCCCGGTGGCCTGGACCACGCTGGTGATATTGCCCGTCTTGGCCGGCGAGGTGAAGTAGGTGGGCGCCTTGGTCCGGCTGGCGAAGTAAATCACCGCGAACGTGGCGACGACCACGCATACGATGAGGACTTGCATGCCGCGCGAGCGGAGTAGGGAACCTTTGTTGGTGCGACCTTCGGTGGCCATGGGGCGGATTTATCCTTCTATGAGCGTTATTGGGGCTTCACTTCTGAGAACGAACGGGGCATGCCGACGGTTACATCCCCCCGACAATTCACATATTATACAGAGCATGTGGGAAATCTCCGAGATCGGCCGCATCTACCGCCAACCGCTTTTGGCTCTGGTCGAGCAAGCGCACGAAACGCACGTTCACCACCATCCCAACGCCGAAGTGCAGCTCTGCCACCTGCTCTCGATCAAGACTGGCGGCTGTCCGGAAGACTGCGCCTATTGCCCCCAAAGTGCCCGTTATTCCACTGACGTAGAGGCCGGCAAGCTGCTGGCCAACGAGGAGGTTCTCACCGCCGCACAGCGTGCCAAGGAGGGTGGCTCCACTCGCTTCTGCATGGGCGCGGCCTGGCGGCAAGTGAAGGAAGGGCCGGAGTTTGATCGCGTTCTAGACATGGTCTCGGGCGTCGCCTCGCTCGGACTTGAGGTCTGCTGCACGCTGGGGATGATCACCGCCACGCAGGCGCAAAAACTCGCCGCGGCCGGCCTCACCGCCTACAACCATAATCTCGACACCTCGCCCGAGTTTTACGGACAAATTATCACTACCCGCACCTATGAAGATCGTTTGCAGACTCTCGAAAACGTGCGCTCGGCCGGCATCTCGGTCTGCTGCGGCGGCATACTCGGCATGGGGGAGGGGGAAAGCGATCGTATCCGGTTGCTTGCCACTTTGGCCAATCTGAATCCGCCACCCGAGAGTGTGCCAATTAATGCGCTGGTTCCGGTCGCGGGCACGCCGCTGGCGGACCGCCCGGCGCTGAACGCGTTCGAGTTTGTGCGCGCCATTGCGACCGCGCGCATTCTCATGCCCAGCACCAAAGTCCGGCTCAGTGCCGGACGCCTGGGCCTGAGTGATGAGGCCCAGGCACTTTGCTTTTATGCCGGGGCGAACTCGATTTTCGTCGGCGACCGCCTGCTGACGACGCCCAACCCGGACCTCGACCACGATCACGAGTTGTTGGCCACGCTCGGACTCAACCGCGAACCCAGCCACGCACCCGCCGCCGCGGTTCCGATCGAACAAGCTTGCGCCGCGGCGCTGGCGCAGGCGGATCGGCGCGGCCTGCGGCGCGAACTTGCGCCCGCGGCGGGCGGCGAGGATTTTTGCTCCAACGATTATCTCGGCCTGGCCACTCATCCGGCTGTTCGCGCCGCTCTCGCCGAGGCGATGGCCGCCGGTGTGCCGCACGGCTCGACCGGCGCGCGGCTCGTGAGCGGCAACCAGGCTCAGTTTTCGTTGCTGGAATCGGAGTTCGCGGCGTGGCGCGGCAGCGAAAGCGCGCTGTTCTACTCTTCCGGCTACGCCGCCAACGTGGGCGTGCTCACAGCGCTCATCCGCGCGCAGGACATTGCCTTTTCCGACGCCCTGAACCATGCCAGCTTGATTGACGGCCTGCGCCTCGCCGGCTGCCGCAAGGTGGTCGTGCCGCACCTAGACTTGAATGCGCTGGAAACCACCTTCCGGCGCCACCCGGCGATGGGCGACCAGCGCCGCTTTTTCGTGGTCGAGTCGCTGTTCAGCATGGATGGCGACCGCGCTCCACTCGCCGACATTGTCGCGCTGTGCCGGCGCAATGGAGTCTCGCTTATCGTGGACGAAGCGCATGCGACGGCCATCTACCCCGGCGTGGTTGTGCCGGACGTCGTCGCCGCCACCATTCATCCCTGCGGCAAGGCTCTGGGGGCGAGCGGCGCGCTGGTTGCGGCCTCATCGGTGGTTTGCGAGTACCTCGTCAATCACAGCCGGAGTTTCATTTACTCCACCGCGCCCTCGCCGCTGCTCGCCGCGCAACTGCGCGCCGCGCTACGGGTGGCGCGGCAGAAACCGGAACTGGCCGAGCGGGTGCGGCAATTGGCTCGCAAGGCCCGGGGCAAGTTGCGCGAACACGGACTACGCGCCCTGGGCGCCGAAGACTCGCCCATCCTGCCGGTGATTGTCGGCGACGACTGCACCAGCCTGCGCGTTGCCGATGCAATGCGGCGCGAGGGATTCGAGGTGCGCGCCATCCGCTCGCCCACCGTGCCCGAAGGCAGCGCCCGGCTGCGCCTGACGATGCACGCCTGGCAATCGGAGGCGGCGGTCGAACGCCTCGCCGCCCAATTCGGTCGCTGCCTGTCGGAAGCCTCGCAACCGGCGTGAGCGGCGCCAGCTTCATCACCGGCACCGACACCGGCGTGGGCAAAACCGTGGTTTCGGCCATGCTTTGCGCCGCCTTCCCGGAACTGCGCTACTGGAAGCCGATTCAGTGCGGCATCGAACCTTCGACCGACCGCGCCGACGTCGCGCGCTGGGCGGGCCTCACGCCCGACCGTTTGCCGGCCGAAGCGTTTCGACTGGACTTGCCCGCCTCGCCCCATGTTGCCGCCGCCGCCGCCGGAATCACGATCGCCATGGACCAGCTCCGCGCGCCGGACGGCAAGGTGTTGGCCGAAGGCGCGGGTGGAGTCATGGTGCCAATCAACGACCGGCAGACCATGCTCGACCTCATGGGTTCACTGGGGCTGCCCGTGATTCTCGTGGCCCGGACCGCGCTCGGCACCATCAATCACACACTGCTCAGTCTGGAAGCCCTGCGTCATCGCGGCCTGCGCGTCGCCGGGGTGGTGCTCAACGGCACGCCCGTACCGACGACGACGGCGACGATTCGCGCCTGGGGCAAGGTCGCGATTTTGGCCGAGCTGCCGCCGCTGGCGGAGTTGAATCCGACGGCTCTGCGGGGCGCGTTTGAACGGCATTGGCGAGGCGATCGCTGATGCGGGTCTGGTACCCGTACACGCAAATGCTGGGGCTCGCGCCGCCGATTGAGATCGTGCGCGGCCGGGGCGCCTGGCTCGAAGCCGCCGACGGACGCCGCTATCTCGATGCCATCAGTTCCTGGTGGGTTACGCTGCACGGCCACGCCGAACCGCGTATCGCCGACGCCATCGCCCGGCAGGCCGCGCAACTCGAACACGTCATTCTTGCGGGCTTCACCCACCGTCCCGCCGAGGAGCTGGCGGAGCGATTGTTGCCGCTGCTGCCCCAGGGCCTCGAGCACCTGTTTTACTCCGACGACGGCTCGACGGCGGTCGAGGTCGCACTCAAGATGGCGCTGCAGTATTGGCAGCAGCGCGGGCAGCCGCGGCGGCGCAAGCTCATCGCGCTGGAACACGCCTACCACGGCGACACGCTCGGCGCCATGGCGGTTTCCGCGCGCTCGCCGTTCACCGCCGCGTTTGACTGGATGCTGCCGCCGGTCGAGCGCGTCCCCTCGGATAACCTGGCGCCGCTGGAACGGCTGCTGAGCGAGCAAGGCCCGCGGGTCGCCGCGCTGATCATGGAGCCGCTTTTGCAAGCCGCGGGCGGCATGTTCGTGCAGCCGGCGGAATTTCTGCGCGGCGTCCACCGCTTGTGCCGTGAACATGGCGTGCTGCTCATCGCCGACGAGGTGCTGACCGGGTTTGGCCGCACGGGAACCATGTTCGCGTCGAATGGAGCGGGGGACGGCGCGTCACCCGATATCGTGTGCTTGTCGAAAGGCCTGACCGCCGGCTTTATGCCGCTCGCCGCGACCGCCTGCACCGAGGAAATCTTCAGCGCCTTTCTCAGCTCCGATCGCCGCCAGACGCTCTTCCACGGCCACTCGTTCACCGGCAACCCGCTGGGATGCGCCGCCGCCCTGGCCAGCCTTGACATCTTCGCGACCGAGCCGGTCTTCGAGCGCATTGACGCGATTGCCCGCCACCATGCCGCGCGGTTGTCGCGGTTGCGTTCGCACCCGCTGGTCGCGGATGTGCGCCAAGCGGGCACCGTCGGGATCATCGAACTGAAGCAGACCGACAGCGGCTATCTAGCGGCGATCGGACCGCGCATTCAAAGCTTGTGCCTTGAGCGCGGCGTCGCGCTGCGTCCGCTGGGTTCCGTTGTTTACGTCCTGCCGCCCTATTGCATCACGCCCGATGAGCTGGGCGGCGTGTGGGACGCGATCGAATTTTCGCTCGACTCGATCGGGGCTACAACACTGTAACGTCTTCGGCCAGCAATCCCTTCGGACCTTGCTTCACGTCGAATTCGACCGGCTGGCCCTCCACCAGCGTCTTGAAGCCGTTTCCTTGAATAGCGCTGTAGTGCACGAAAACGTCCTCGCCACTTCCGCGAGTGATGAACCCGTAGCCTTTGGCGTTATTGAACCACTTGACAGTACCCTGCTCTTTCACTGCTTCGAGACCTCCCAATTGCGGTGTCCAAACACGGGCGTCAGAATAACACAACCCGCACGCGATTTCGCCATCAGTATTTTTCGATGAGGGTCGCAATCGAATCAATTTGATTGCGCGTCGCCGTCGCCGGACGATTGACATTGTTGCTCAAGATTGAAAACACCAGGTGTTCGCCGCGGGCGGTGGTGAGGTAACCGCTAAGTGAATTGACGTGACTGAGCGAACCTGTCTTGGCGTGAATGCGTCCGGCGGCATCGGTTGCGACAAAGCGGTGGGCAAGGGTTCCGTCGGTCGCGGCCACGGGCAGGAGCGATAGAAAAACGTCGTGCTCGGGCTGGCGCGCCATGTACTCAAGCAACCGCGCCACACCCGCCGGCGTGACCAAGTCGGTGCGGGAGAGGCCTGAGCCATCGACCAGCGAGGCATCGTCGTCGCCCAGCCCGGCGTCGTGCAGAAACGCGGCGCGCACGGCGGCGCCGGCGGCGGTGGTGCCCGCCGCGCCGCGCAGCTTGCCCAGCAGGCGCAGCAGCATTTCGGCTTCGAGATTCTGGCTGAGCTTGGCGGTAGCTTGCAGAATTTGCGCCAGCGAGGGCGAGTCCCAGGCGGCCAGGGAAAATTGCGATGGCGTTGCCGGAGTGCTGTCCACTCGCGCCGTTCCGGTGACCGTGATACCGGACTCGAGCAACGCCGCGCGCAAAAGCCGCGCCGCGTACAACGCCGGTTGGCGCACGGCCAGGGCTTCCGTCACCGGCGGCGCGCCCGCCGCCATCGTCCCTTCAATACAAGCCGGATCGCCGTCGACCAGCCGCACGCGCGTCGCCGTTCCCGCGGCCGTGGTCGTGGCGTCATTGACAAGGACTGGGGGCGCGAGCGGTGGATCGAATGTTCCGGTCACCGGTTCTCCCGCCGCGGCACCGGGCGTGAGCACCAGGTATTGCGTGTTGTCGTTCACCGTCAGCGCGTTCACCGGTGCGCCGTAATCCCACAGTTCGTCGCCGATGGCCCAGCCCGGCGGATAGGGGTCATCGCTGAAGTAGCTGTCGTCGCCGACGACGTCACCAGAGATTTTAGTCACGCCGCGCGCCTTCAACTGTTGGGCGAGCGCCCGCGGCGCGGCCATCATGTCGTAGGGAACGCCGCTCCCAGGCGACTCGCGATAGGGGTAGGGGCGCCCGCCGAAGCTCGGGTCGCCGCTGCCCACCAGACGCACGTCGCCGGCAATCAAGCCAGTGGCATCGGGCGGCGCGGCCGATTCCACCGTAGTGTGAAAGCGGTAATCAACGCCGAGCAAATGCAGCGCCGCCGCCAACGTGAACAGCTTGGCATTCGAGGCTGGCAAAAAATACTGATCGGCGTTATGGCGGTAAACCACCCGTGCATGGTCGAGCGAATACACGTAAACGCCCCAGAAGCCGCGATGAAATTCCGGGTTGGCCAAGGCTTGGTCGAGCTCCCGCGACAGGGAGCGCTTGGGTGCGGCTTTTCGCTTCAACGATTGTCCGGTCAGCGGCGCAGTGATCAACAGAAGCAACAGCCCTAAGGCAAAGGCCGGATGGCGGCGCAACGCGAACTTCGGCATGGTGAATTCTACCCCCGTGCCCATTTTCGCCGCACTCATCGCCGTCGCTTTCGCCGCCACCGCTATCGCAGTAGTACGCAATCACCACTGCCGTCACCAGTTTGGCCGCCCCACCTCGGGCTACGTCTGCTGCCTGCGCTGCACCCGTCGCTTCCCAATTCAGCAGACGGCGCTAGGAGAATGGCAGATCGGCAAGACCCCGCTCGCGCTCGAACCTCCCGGCCATCCGCCCAAGTAGCGGCCGGAGTCACTGACTCAGCCAACTTTGCGCTATAATAGGGGCATCCCATCCACCTAGGTCGGATGGTGTCCCCCCTCACAGTGCAGCGTCTTTTTACCCAACTCGCCTTGTCGGTGATTCTCGCCCTCCTGCCTAAGGGTGTTTCGGCCCCGGTCAGGCCGGCGACCGTGGTGGCGAAACCACATTTAGTTGCGGTCACCGTCGCCAAGCCACCCTACCAGGTGGGGATGGCGACCTGGTACGGAAAATGGTTTCAGGGCAAAGAAACCACCAGCGGCGAGCCGTTTAACATTTACGCCATGACCGCCGCCCACAAGCACCTGCCCTTCGGAACCTGGGTGCGCGTGACCAACCTACTCAACCTGCGAACCATTGACGTCCGCATTAACGATCGCGGCCCGGTGCCGGCCGGGCGGATTATTGACCTGAGCTACGGCGCCGCCCGCGCGCTGCATTTTTATGAGGATGGCTTGATCCCGGTGCGCATTGATCTGATACCCAAGCCGGTGCGCAAGGCGCAACTGCCGGTGCGCAAGGCGCAACATCCGGTGCGCCAAGCGAAACTGGTTGTAGCATTAAAGAGTTGCAAGAGCGCCTCCAAAAATTAATCGCCCAGGCCGGCATCAGCTCGCGCCGCAAGGCGGAAGAGCTTATGCGCGCCGGGCGCGTCTCGGTCAACGGCAAGATCGCGTCTGAACTGGGCACGAAAGCCGACTGGCAGCACGACCACATCGTGGTTGATGGCAAGCGCATTCAGCCTGAAACCGCCGAGCACCATCTGCTCTTTTATAAGCCGAAGGGCGTCGTCACCACGCTCAGCGACCCCGAAGGCCGCCCCGCGATTCACGAATATCTGCGCGGCATTCCCGAGCGCCTGTATCCAGTCGGCCGGCTCGACTTCCATTCCGAAGGACTGCTGATTCTCACCAACGACGGCGAGCTGGCCAACCGCGTGCTGCACGCCTCGACCGCGCTGCCCAAGACGTATTGGGTCAAGGTCGGCGGACGGCCGACGCAGGAGCAGATCGAGCGCCTGCGCGCCGGCGTCTACGTGGACGGGCGCCGCACAGCGCCCGCGCAAATCCGCTGGCTCGAGGCCAGCCGCGCCTCCGGACGGGAGCGCGAACGCGCCGGCGTTTACCGCACCTCGACCGATAATCCCTGGCTCGAGGTCGTGCTCATCGAGGGCAGGCATCATCAAATCCGGAAAATGTTTTTGAGCATCGGCCATCCGGTGGAGAAGCTTAAGCGCGTCGCCATCGGCAAAATCACCATTGGCAAGCTCAAGAGCGGCCAGATGCGCCCGCTGACCGAAATCGAAGTGCGCTATTTGCGGCAGGCGACGGAGCGGGAAAACAAACGCCCCGCACCGCGGGCCACGGCCAGCCGGCCGGGCCGTGCGCCGAAGCGCGCGCCCAATCGAGCTGGGCGCGCGCCCGAGCGCTCGCCGCGAAGGACGCGCGAATGAAGATCACGTCCGACGTCGTCGCCATTCTGCGCAGCGCCAAGACAATCGCCGTGGTCGGCCTTTCGCCCGACCCGGCCCGTCCCAGTCACGGCGTGGCGCGCTACCTGCAACGCCAGGGGTACCGCATCGTCGGCATCAATCCCGGGCACAGCGAACTTCTCGGCTCGCCGGCGTTCGAAAGGCTTGCCGCGGCCGCCTCTGCTGCCGGCCCGATCGAAATTGTGGACGTCTTCCGCCGCAGCGAGTTCGTTCCCGAAATCGCCGCCGCCGCCATTGCTATCGGCGCCCGGCTGCTCTGGCTGCAAGAGGGAGTGAGCCATCCGGCCGCCGAGCAGGCGGCACGCGATGCCGGCCTGGCCGTTGTCGCCGACCGCTGTTTGCTCAAGGAACACGTCAAATTGCAGGCGCAATCAGATGCACACACAGGAGGCCAATAATGAGCGGAAACGCAGTTGACTGGATCCTCGTATTTCACCTGGCCGGAATTATTTTGTGGTTCACTGGACTCCTGATGGCCATTACCGCCGCGCCCACCAGCGCCGCGTTGGCGCAAAAGGGGCTGCGCAAGTTCGCCCACCCCGGCGCCGGCCTGGTCGTCATCACCGGCGTGATTTTGATGCTGTTGCTGCCGGAACTGCGCATGGCCGCCTGGCTGCACGCCAAGCTAACGCTGGTCGTGATCCTGATCGCGGTAGACCTTGTGCTGACGTTCCGCCTGCGTCGTCAGCCGGCTGAGCAACCTTCGGCCTCGTTCCTTGGAATGATCTCCGGCCTGGTCGGTCTGCTTTTGGTTTTGATTCTGATACTGGTGCTGGTCAAGCCGTTTTGATGCACGGCGCTTACATCACCATCCTCGTGCTTTGCACCGTGGGCGTAATCGCCCTGATCGTACGGCGCCCACCCGGTAAACTCAATGACTGGACTTGGACGGCGATACCGGTGGCAGTGCTGGTGGCGCTGCTCTGGCTTGCCTTTCAATGATCCGTCAAACGTTCGAGGTCGCTAAAAAAGCCGGGATAGGAAACTGACGCGCAGCCGGCGTCGGTGATCAAGGTTTGGCCTTGCTCGGCGAGCAGCCCGGCAATCGCGAACGCCATGGCGATGCGGTGGTCGCCGTGGCTGGCAATCGTCGCACCCCGCAGCGTCTGCTGGCCGGGCACGAAGAGCCCATCTTCGCGCTCGTCGCATTGCGCTCCCATCGCGCGCAAGTTTTCGGCGATGGCGCGAATGCGGTCGCTCTCTTTGACCCGCAGCTCGGCCACGTCGCGGAACTCGATGCCGTCGCGGGTGGCCGTCGCCAAGACGGCCAGAATCGGGATCTCGTCAATCAGCGCCGCCGCTTCGGCGCCGGCGAGGGTGGTTCCGGTCAGGCGCTGGCGCGGGCCATCCAGATGCAGGTTGCCGATTATTTCCCCGCTCTCTTCCTCAATGCTCGCGACCGACGCCTTCGCACCCATGCGCGCCAGCACATCGAGAAGCGCCGAACGCGTCGGGTTGAGTGAAACGTCGCTGACCAGCAGATCCGATTCCGGCAGCGCCGCCGCCGCGCACAGGAAAAACGC
>JANWLQ010000042.1 GCA_025450725.1 Terriglobales bacterium | reverse complement strand
CTCAACATCCGCGCCGCGCAAGCCGGCGACCATGCCGCCTTCGAATGGCTGGTGCGCCAGCATGAAGCCATGGTGCTGCGCCTCGTGCGCGGCCTCGCCCGCCAACCCGACGAAGCTTGGGATCTCTACCAGGAGACATTCACCAAGCTCTTCATCGCCCTGCCCCGCTTTCGTTTCGAATGCGCCTTCTCCACCTGGGTCTACCGCGTCGCCACCAACGCCGGGCTCGATTACCTCCGGCGCCAGCGTGTGCGCCGCGGCCTCTGGTTTCAGTACCCTGGCGCCGCCGATGCGGCGCCCCCCCAGGTGATGGATCCTAGCGCCGCGGCCGATCCCGAACGCACCCTGCTCAGCCGCGAACTGCAAACCCGCATCACCGCCGCCCTCGCCAAGCTTCCCGCTCGCCAGCGCATGGTGTTTGAGCTGCGGCACTTTCAGGGTCTCAAGTTGGCGCTCATCGCCGAAATACTGCACACCTCCGAAGCCACCGCCAAGAACGCGCTCTTTCGCGCCACCCGCCGGCTTCGCATTGAGCTTGACGATTTGGAATCAGGAGACGCATTATGAGTCCCGAAAAAAAAGAATCCGACCAGCGCTGGGCGGAGAACCTGGCCCGCCACGCGCCTCCGCCCGCCGAGGTTGACGCCACGCGCTTGTTGCGCGAACGTGCGCGCTTGATCGCCGGCCTGCCGCGGCGGCCCCACCGCGGCTCCCCGAAATGGCTCGCGGTCGCCGCGGCGCTGTTGGTGGTCGCGGGCGGCGGCTTCACTTCCGGTTGGGCTGTGCGCGGCCATCGCCTCGCGTCGGCTTCTGTGACACTGCCGACGTCATTGCCGCCCGCTGCTGCGTCCATGCAATCTGGAGCCCGCCAATTGGCCCTCGACACTTTGTTGCAATCAACCAATGCCGGCATGCGCCTCGACGCCATACGCCTACTCGGCCAACTGCAATCCACTCCTGCTCCGGCCGTGCGCGATGCGCTCCTGCAGGCGTTGTCTTCCGATCAGAATCCGGGCGTGCGCTTGCAAGCATTGGCCGCGCTTACCCGCGGCGACGCCTCCGGTAATTCCGCACAGGCCTTGCTGACCACCCTGGCCAGCACCGCCCTGAACGACCCCAATCCCGGTGTCCGCGCTCAGGCCTTCCGCGCCCTGGGACGCTCGCCGGCTGCCATCCCTGTACTGCTCCACCTCGGCTCGACCGCCTCCAGTCAGGAAGTGCGGTTGCATTGCGCCGCCGAGCTACAGCATTTGCAAGCCGACGTGCCCACCCAGTGGCTGTCCGCGCCGACCGCCGACCCAAACCCATGAACCTGAACCTCGTTATCGCAATACTCCTCTCGGCTACGCTCGTGCCCAGCTTGTACGCGCAGGCACGAAGCTATCGCAGCGGCGCCGACCAGGTGCGCGAGCTCCACGGCACCATTCCGCTTGGCCGCCCGGTGCGGCTGCGTGTCAACACCCGGCTGGCCACAGTCCACATTCAGGGCCAATCGGCCGCCGACGCCCGCGCCAACGCCCCACAGCTCGGCTACACCATCGTCTTGCGCACGCATGCCGGCGCCGGCGCGCTCGCCTACCTTCAGTCCTGGCCAATTTCCATCCAGCGCACAGGGGCGATCGTTTACATCCAGACTGGTACGCCGGATGCTCAATCGGTTGAGCCGGCGCAAGTAACGGTGGAGTTGCGTGTACCGGCCCAGGTCAGTGAAATATTCGCCGACACCGAGGTCGGCGACCTGTACGCCGATCAGCTCGCGACGCCGCTTGTCCTCACGGCGCACGCAGGCAACATCCACGTCGGCAGCAATGCGGGATCGGTGCTGGCCTTCAGCCGCGGCGGCGATGTGATCGTCGGCCAGGCACAGGCGGTACGCGCCAATGCCACCGGCGCCATTCGCGTCAACCGCGCCGACGGGCCCGTCTACCTAACCACCTCGGGTGGGGAAGTGGCGGTGCGCCGCGCCTCGGCGGCGCTGACCATCGTCAGCAATGGTGGCGGCATTGACATCGGCAACGCCGACGGCCCGGTGTCGGCCTTCAGCGAGGGCGGCAACATCAGTCTCGAGAATGCCGAAGGGTGGGCGCGGTTGCAAACCGTGGGCGGCAACATCGTCGTGAACTCCGCCCGCCAACTCGAGGTTTCGACCCGCAGTGGCGATATCCGCCTCGAGCGCCTGCTCGCCGGGGTCGAGGCCCAAACCGGTTCCGGAAGAGTGGATGCCGTATTCGCCCCCAGCGCCAAATTGTCGAACTCTGAAATCGTCTCCCGTCAGGGACGCATCGCCGTTACCCTCCCCTCCACCGTCGGCGCTCAGGTCTGGGCCCAAATCCGCGATCCCCAGGGCATGCAAATAACCGGCGACTACCCGCAGTTGTCCGGCGACAGGGCCCGCGCCGTCCTCAACGGCGGCGGCGCCCAGTTGCGGCTACTGACCAACATGTCCGAAATTACTATCCACAAACTACAGGAGCATTTATGAAAACGATCCGCCGCATTGCCTTCATTCTCACGCTCGCATTCGCCAGCGTGGTCGCCGCCCAGCAACCCCAGCCCGCCAATCAGGACGTCCGCCAATCCGTCACCTATTACAGCGCCAATGGCGGCAGTTGGCTCGGCCTCGGTCTCGCCGACCTGACTCCGGCCACCGTCACCAGCTTGCACGCTCCCAGTGACGATGGTGTCGAGGTGGTTGAGGTCTATGCCGACAGCCCCGCTGCCGCCGCCGGTTTTAAGCCGGAGGATGTCATCACCTCCTACCGCGGTGAAAAAATCGAGAGCGTGCGCGAGTTCACCCGTCTGGTGAACGAGACGCCGGTGGACCGCACCGTGCCCATCGTGGTCAGCCGCGACGGAAAACAAGTCACTCTCGAAGCTCATGTCACCGGTCGCCGCCTGCGCCTTGGCACCGGTGTGGGCAGGGGCGTGGGCGGGGGCGTATACCGCTTTGACTATTCGCCTGACGACATGCCCGCCCTGCCGGCCGTGACCCCGATGCCTCCGATGGCCCCCATGCCAGCCATGCCCGCCATGCCGGCCATGCCACCGATGCCGGCCATACCGGCCATTGCCCCGATGGCTCCCATGGCACCCATGCACGGGTTCACCTTTCTTCGCGGCGAAGCCGACCACCTCGGCTTGGGCTATGAGAATCTGACCCCGCAACTGGCCACCTACTTTGGCGTGCCCGACGGTCAATCCGGTGTGCTGATCCGCTCGGTCGCTGCTGACAGTGTCGGCGCCAAGGCCGGCTTCGAGGCCGGTGACGTTCTCACCCAATGGGCCGGTCAGGATGTAACTATCAATACCATCATGCGTGCGCGCTCCAGTCAGGCGGGAACGACGGTCTCGGCCACCATTCTGCGCCACGGCAAATCCATGACCCTCCGGGTCCCCATCCCCGCCCGCCCCACCGGCGTGACGGACTAGCTCCCGACCTGTGCCTCGCCGCCCGATAGCAGCACCCTTGACAAGCGCGTTTTTAACTGTTACGCTTTGTAACGTTACATGTCGAACACTAGCACTCCGGCGCTTGGCCACTTGGAACAAGAGGTAATGGAAATTGTTTGGAGCCGGAATTCCGTGACCGCCGAAGATTGTCGTGCGGCGTTGTTGGCTCAGCAACCCGAACGCTCGATCAAGGAATCAACCATTCGCACGGTGCTGCGGCGGCTTGAGGCAAAGGGCTATCTCGCCCACGAGGTCGAGGGCCGGACGTTCATTTATCGCGCCGCGCTAGGCCGTGGCATTGTGGCGGGCCGCGCGGTGAAAAACATCATCGACCGTTTTTGCGGCGGCTCCGCCGAGGCTCTTCTCGTTGGCATGGTAGATGACCGGGTGCTCGACGCGGCGACCCTCGATCGTCTCGCGCGCAGAATTGCCGCTGTCAAACCGGAGCATAAACGATGAGGCTGTGGACGAGCTTGCTCCTGAACGCGTCCGTTCGTTCGCTGCTTTTGGCGGCAATCGTCCTGTTGCTGAGCGCTTGCTGGCGACGGCAGCACCCCGAAACGCGCCTCCGCGTGTGGCGGGCTGTCCTCCTGATCGCGCTGGCGATGCCGCTCTTGACCGCGCTGCTACCACCGGCGCGCATCACGCTCGCCGTGCTGCCCGCCCTGCCCGCAGCCGCGGCGGTAAGTCAGCGCCTGCCGGTGAACTCAGAACTGGGTCCAGTAGCGGCATTCCCCTCCTCCGTCCCCGCCATCGCCACGCCCGACATAAAGACGCCATCGGCGCGGCAGAGTAATTCGCATTTGTACGTTTCCTGGCCACATGCGGTCACGACGCTGTATATCCTCATTGCGCTCGGCCTCCTGCTTCGCCTTATCGTCGGCTGGCTGGCAGCCGTCCGGCTGGTGCGCAAGTCGCGCCTGATACACGCTCCAGAACTGCAGCTCGCGGCTGCATCGGCGGCGTGGGCCGTGCGCCTGCAACGCGCACCCAGGTTGGCTGAATCAACCGCGGTTGTGGCGCCCGCGGCCGTCGGATGCCTGCGTCCCGTCATTCTTCTGCCCGCCAATTGGCGGCAGTGGCCGCCGGAGAAATCGCGTGCGGTTCTAGTGCATGAAATGGCTCACGTCGCGCGCGCAGACGGGCTTACCCAATTTCTGTCCTTGCTGCATCGCGCCGTTTTCTGGTTCAGCCCGTTGAGCTGGTGGCTGCACCAGCATCTGTTGGCGCTCGCCGAGGAAGCCAGCGATGCCGCCGCCTTGCGCACGGGCGCTGACCAGACTGGCTACGCCGCTTGGCTGTTGGAATTTTTACGCGACGTGCGCGCCGCTTCCCGGCGCCAGCCACAGGCGGTCGCCATGGCCCGCGAGTCCAGCGCCGAACGCAGGATCACCAGCATTTTGCATTGGAAAAAGGAGACCGCCATGAACCCCACAACCTCACGCCTCAATTGGACCCTGATCGCGGCCTTGCTGCCGCTCACATGCATTCTGGCGGCGGCGCGTCCCGGCGTCGCCCGCCGCTCCGCCCCGCTGCCCGCTCCTCGACCCGCGCCCGCCGCAACCGCTGCGCCGGATTTAACTCCAGCCCCGGCTCCAAGCCTGGCGCCTCCAGTGTCGCGGACGGCGCCGCAGGAGCGCGCCACCTCATCCTCGGCCACCTACACCTTCGTGGAATCGGGGCCAAACCAATCGTTCATCAACGGTAGTCGCGAGGACAACGGCTGCGACTCCACCATGATGAACAATGAAACGCGAACCATCCAAATAAGCTTCAACTGCGCCCCATCGATTCCCGACCGCGACGTTCGTTTCAAGGCCACCATCTCTCCCACAGAAATTGACTTCGTTTCCAACGGCAGCCACTACCGCGTCACCGATGCCGTGACGGTCGCCCAGGCGCGCTCGCTTTTGGAACCGATACTATCGCTTTCGCAACAGCAATCCCAACTTGGCCGGCAACAAAGCGAACTGGGCCGTCAGCAGAGCGAATTGGGCCGGCAACAGTCGGATCGGGGGCGCGCCCAATCCGAGGCGGCGGCCCCGGTCGACAAAACGGAATTGCTCGCGCAGGTGGCCGACTTGCAGAGAGAGATCAGCGCCCTTCGGGACACCGCTACGCAATCGGAACTCGGCCACCTGCAATCGGAGGCGGGCAGGCTGCAATCGTCGCTCGGACGCCTGCAATCGGCAGCATCGCAAACCCAGTCCGAATTGGGCCAACAACAATCGGAGTTGGGCCGCCAGCAATCCGACTTGGGACGAAAGCAATCCGTACTGGGCCGCCAACAGTCCGAACTCGGGCGCCAGGAGCAAGTCAAGGCTGATGATGCTGAACGCCAGTTGCATGCAATTTTCGATAGCGCCCGCAGCCGCGGATTGGCGCACTGAGGGCCGCCGTGAGCGGCTGTATGATACACTGGTACTGCGTTTGATTCTTCTGAGCTCAATGCCTTTAGACCGCCCGGTTCGAACCTGTCCCGTCCTGCCTATTCGTCAGCGACCAGCCAAGTCAAATAGCTCTGTCTTGAAGGAAATCACTTGAAAAATATATTTGTAGGAAATCTGTCGTTCCAAACAACGGAAGCAGATCTGCGGACCGCGTTCGAGGCTTTTGGCGCCGTGAGCCGTGTCAGCATCATGACCGATCGGGATACCGGGCGTTCGCGCGGTTTCGCCTTTGTTGAAATGAACGACGATCAGCAAGGCGAGGACGCGATTGCCGCCCTCAATGGCAATGAACTCGATGGACGCGCGCTGAACGTCAACGTCGCCCGCCCCCGTCCGGAACGCTCCGGCGCTGGTGGTGGTGGTGGCGGTCGTGAACGCAGCGGTGGCGGCGGTCGCGGCGGCTTCGGCGGCGGCGGCGGCGGTCGTGGCGGTCGCGAACAACGCTGGTAATTGAGCTCGCGTTGAACTAAAAAGGGGAGGGCGCAAGCCCTCCCTTTTTTTTGCCATGGCCACTAACAAACCAACTATCACCCTGCACGTCGTCGCGAGCCTCGACGGATTCATCGCCCGCAACGATAACTCCATCTCCTGGATGGACACCCCCGCCGACGTTTACGAAAAAGGCGTCACCGAAGCCGATTCCGACCGCTCCATCAAGATCGATTGTTTCGTTCTTGGCTCTCTTACCTATGAGCACGCCCTGCAACTCGGTTGGCCCTATGGCGATACGCCCACCGTCGTGCTCACCAGCCGCAAGCTGTCCTCCACGCGGAAAACCGTCGAGTTTTATTCCGGCGATCCCAAAATCTTCGTCGAATCGGTACTGGCTCCCCGGTTCGCCAATGTCTGGCTGGTCGGCGGCGCTGTCGTTGGCCAGAGCTTTCTCGCGCTCGATCTGGTCGACGAAATCAGACTGACCATTGCGCCGGTGCTTCTCGGCCAGGGCCTCCGTCTCTTCAGCGATTCCGCCGCCGAAATGAGATGGCGCTTGACTGACTTGGTCGGCTATAAAAACTGCTATGTGGCGATGACCTACGCGCGCGCTACCCCAGAACGTCCAGGTACTTAAGCCCGCCGCCGGTGTTGTAAATCACCACCGTTTCATTCGGCTTAATCCACCCCGACGCGTACAGCTTGCGCGCCCCCACCACCGCCGCTGCGCCTTCCGGCGCGGCAAAAATGCCCTCACTCGACGCCAGTTCCCGCACCGCCGTCAAAATTTCGGCGTCGCTCACCGCCAGTGCGGTGCCATGACTGTGGCGCAAAATGTCGAGAATAATCTTGTCCGCATAAGGCTTGGGCACACGCAATCCCGCCGCCATCGTGGTCGCGTTCGCGTACATTTCCATTTTGTCCGCGCCCTTTTCAAACGCCTCGACCACCGGCGCGCACCCCGCCGCCTGCACCGCGACCATCCGCGGACGCGCGCTCCCAATCCACCCCAGCGCCTCCATCTCCTCGAACGCCTTCCACATCCCGATTAATCCAACGCCGCCCCCGGTTGGATAAAAAAGTACATCCGGCACCTTCCAGCCAAGCT
>JANWLQ010000041.1 GCA_025450725.1 Terriglobales bacterium | reverse complement strand
TGCCCCTCGCCGACCGCCTCGACCTCTTCGCCCGCCGTAAGGGATGCACCGCCTCGCAACTCGCGCTGGCCTGGCTCCTGGCCCAGGGCAACGACATCGTCCCCATCCCCGGCACCAAGCGCATCAAATATCTGGAAATGAACGTCGCCGCCACCGCCATTCGCCTGGCGCCCGACGAGGCCGCCGCCCTGCCGCCCGAATCAGTCGTCGGCGCCCGCTACCCCGAAGGCGGCATGCGCGTCGTCAATCGTTGACGCCTGCGCGGCGGGTGCCGCGCTTTTCCTCTAGACTAATTACATGAACTCTTTTGGCGCGCGGCAACCGTTGGGACCGGGTGGTCCGGACATTTTTCGTCTTGATGTGCTTGAAAAACAGGGCGTCGGCCCGGTGTCACGGCTGCCGTTTGCGATGAAGATACTGCTCGAGAACCTGCTCCGCCACGAGGACGGGCGCTCGGTCACCAAAGATGACATCGCGCGCCTCGCCAACTGGGATCCGCGCGCGGCGGCGGAACAGTCAAGCGAGAGTGCCTTCACCCCGGCGCGCGTGCTGTTGCAGGATTTCACCGGAGTTCCCGCCATCGCCGATCTCGCTGCCATGCGCGACGCCGTCAAGGCCCGCGGCGGCGACCCCAAGGTGATCAATCCGCTCCAGCCGGTCGAGCTGGTGATTGACCACTCCGTGCAGGTGGATCAATTCGCCTCCGCCGGAGCATTTGCCTTCAACGCCGATCTCGAGTTCAGCCGCAACCGCGAGCGCTACCTTTTCCTGCGCTGGGGTCAGGGAGCGCTGCGCAACTTCCGGGTTGTACCGCCCGATACCGGCATCGTGCATCAGGTGAACCTCGAGTACCTGGCGCGGGTCGTGCTCCAGGGAAAAATTGGCGGTCGCCACGTCGCCTTTCCCGACACGCTGGTCGGTACCGACTCGCATACTCCGATGGTTAATGGCCTGGGCGTGATGGGTTGGGGCGTCGGCGGCATTGAAGCCGAGGCCGCCATGCTGGGACAACCGATTTCGATGCTTCTGCCCGAAGTTCTCGGCGTGCGTCTGCTCAATCAACTTCCCGCCGGCACCACTGCAACCGACCTGGTGCTGACCGTGACCGAAGCTCTGCGCAAACACGGCGTGGTGGGCAAGTTCGTCGAGTTCTTCGGCGAGGGCGTCGCGCAGCTTACCGTCGCCGACCGCGCCACGCTCGGTAACATGTCGCCCGAGTACGGCGCGACCATCGCCATCTCCCCGATTGACCAGGCCACGCTCCACTACCTGCGCTTCACCCACCGCGATGCCGCCCGCGTGGAGCTGGTCGAACGCTACGCCAAGGAACAAGGAATGTTCGGTGCCAGTCATGCGGCCGACAATTACACCGAAGTGCTCGACTTCGATCTGGCGCGCGTCGAGCCCAGTCTGGCTGGACCAAAGCGTCCCCAGGACCGTGTGCCCCTGAGCCAGGCCAAGGCCGGCTTCGCCAAGGCGCTGCCGGCCATGCTGCCGCCCGGCGCCGCAGCCGGCAATGGATCCTCCTCCCACGACGGCCTCCATCACGGCTCGGTCGTGATCGCCGCCATCACCAGTTGCACCAATACCTCGAACCCCACCGTGCTCATGGCGGCCGGATTGTTGGCGAAAAAAGCGGTCGAGCGCGGATTGCGCTCGCAGCCCTGGGTGAAGACCTCGCTCGCGCCCGGTTCCAAAGTGGTGACCGATTATCTGGACCGCGCCGGACTCACCCCGTACCTCGAGCAGCTCGGCTTCAACCTCGTCGGCTACGGCTGCACCACCTGCATCGGCAACTCCGGGCCCCTGCCCGAGGCGGTGGAAAAGAAAATCCAAGACGGCCGCCTGGTCGCGGCCAGCGTCCTCAGCGGCAATCGCAACTTCGAGGGACGCATCCATCCCCTGGTCCGCGCCAACTATCTCGCCTCGCCGCCCCTGGTGGTCGCCTATGCCCTGGCCGGTGACATGAATCGCGACCTGGTCACCGAACCACTGGGTCAGAGCAGCGATGGTAAACCTGTGTACCTGCGCGACGTATGGCCGACTCCCGAGGAGATCGCGGCAACGGTCGAGAGCTGCGTCACGCCCGACATGTTTGCGCGCGAGTACGCCGACGTCTTCACCGGTGACGCCAACTGGAAGGGTTTGGGCGCAACCTCGGACGAGCTCTACCCCTGGCAGTCGGATTCCACCTACATCAAGAAGCCGCCCTTCTTCGAGAACACCGCCGCCGCCCCCGCCGCGATCCGCGGCGCGCGCGTGCTAGCGCTGCTCGGCGACAGCGTCACCACGGATCATATTTCACCGGCGGGCAGCATCGCCACCAAAAGCCCGGCGGGCGAGTACCTGATCGCGCACGGCGTGCGTCCGGCCGATTTCAACTCCTATGGCGCCCGCCGCGGTAATCACGAAGTCATGGTGCGCGGCACCTTCGCCAACTCCCGCCTGCGCAATCGCCTCGCACCCGACACCGAGGGCGGCATCACCCGTCATCTCCCCAGTGGCGAGACCATGTCAATCTTTGTGGCATCGCAACGCTACGCCCAAGACGGCGTCGCCTGCATCATTGTTGCGGGCGCCGAGTATGGCTCCGGATCGAGCCGCGATTGGGCGGCCAAGGGCCCCCGCCTTTTGGGCGTGCAGGCGGTGATCGCGGTAAGCTTCGAGCGCATTCATCGCTCCAACCTGATCGGCATGGGAATTCTGCCGCTGCAGTTCGCTAGCGGTGAATCAGCGCAGTCGCTGGGCCTGACCGGTGAGGAGACCTACGATATTGACGGCCTTGACCGTCTTCAGCCCGGCGCCGAGATTGACGTCGTGGCCGCGGGCAAGCGCTTCCGCGTTCTCGTCCGGCTCGACACCCCGATGGAGCTGGCCTACTACAAAGAGGGCGGCATCCTCACCTACGTGTTGAATCACCTGCCCGCGCCTTCGTCGCTGCTCGAAGAGTCTTGATCAAGCCCCCAGATAGCGGGCGTACAGCGACCGCGCCACTGCGGTTTCGGTGGTGCCCTGAATCAGTGCGCGGCCATCGGGGAAGACCGTCATTTCAATAGGAGCGGCGTCGCGCGGCAGAAAGCGCAGCGCAAAGCTGTTGCTACGCACCTCGCCGTGCGCGCCCAGCCGGGCCGATAGCTGCGCCAAATCGAGCGGGCGATGATGCTCATGGATCTGTACCGCGTTCCGGCCGCAGAGGGTAATCGCGGCCCGGTCATCGCCGCGCAAATGCCGAAAGTTACGCTCGCCGCAGGTCGGGCATTCACGGTCGCGCGCGGGCGCGGCCAACTCGCGGAACTGATTGCTCCACAAATCCCCTGAGATCCAACTGCGCCGCAGCGCGTCCCGCGCGCCGGCCAGCAGCTTGACGCACTCACCCACTTGCTGTGCCGCCACCCAGGCCACCGCCCAACCCAGCACTCCCACGCTCTCACACGTGTCGGTCAGCCCGGCCGGAGGCTGAGGGAACACGCAGCTCAGGCAAGCCGTCGTCTCCGGAATAATGGTGAACGTAGCCCCGCGCGCACCCACCGCCGCCCCATAAATCCAAGGCACGCCATGGGCCACGGCGAAGTCGTTGATCAGATACCGCGTTTCAAAGTTGTCGGTGCCGTCCACCACGACGTCGCACTCTCCCAGCAGCGCGGCGATGCTGGTCGGCTCCACATCGGCGACGCGGGGTTCGATAACAATTTCATGGTTGACGCGAGCGAGCCGGCGTTCGGCGGCAATTGCCTTGGGCAGGTGCTGCTCGGCATCCTCTTCGTCAAAAAGCGACTGGCGCTGCAGGTTGCTGGCCTCGACAAAATCGCGATCAATAATACGCAGCCGGCCCACGCCGGCGCGCGCCAGCATCTCCGCCTGGGCGCTCCCTAAAGCCCCGCAGCCGACAATCGCCACCCGCGCCCGCACCAGCCTGGCCTGGCCTTCGGCGCCGAGCGGCGCGAACAGCAGTTGCCGCGAGTAGCGGTTGGCGATATCAGGCATGTCTTCATTGTGAAGCATCCTGTATTCTTGACCGTGTGCGCTTTTGTGCTTTTCATGGCGGCGCTGCTGCTTCCCCCCGCCCCATCGGTGGTTTCAATAGCCGTCCAACCGCCGCCGGGACGTTCGGCCAGCGAGTTCTTGCCGCTCGTCGTGCAGCCGGTGGGGCAAGCGCCGCGGCGGGACCTGATCCGTCGCAGCATTCTGGCGCTTTACGCCACCGGTGAATTCTCCGACATTGAAGCGGTGGCGCAGCCCACGGCCGGCGGCGTGCGGCTCCTCTTTGAAACCCAACCCAATTTTTTCCTGAGCGTCATCCGGTTCGTGCACAGTCCCGACCCGCCGGCCGCGACCGAACTCGAGGACGCGAGCGGATTGGTCATCGGCGAAGTGTATACACCGGCCAAGCTGGCCGCGGCTGAAACCAAGCTGCGCCAGCGCCTCCAAACCTACGGCTACTACCAGGCGGCCGTCGTCGCGACCGTCGCCATCACGCCCAGCACCAATCAGGCCACCGTTAGCTTTGCCATCCGCGCCGGCGCGCTCGCCCGCCTGGCCCAGGTCAGCTTCACCGGCATCAAGCTCTTCACCGACGCCGCTCTCTTCCGGGCGAGCAAACTGCGCGCCGGCGAGCCGCTTTCGCGCGAGCGCATCGAGGATGCCGCCTCCGCCCTGCAGGCCTTCTACGCCGCCCAGGGACGGCTCACCGCCAACATCACCTTGGCTACGCCGCAATTCCATCCGGCCGCCAATCTCGTCGATCTGCATTTTGATATCGCCGCCGGTCCCGTCGTGACCATTGCGGCTGAAGGCTATCGCTACTCCGCGGGCGCGCTGCGCCAACTCCTGCCCATGTACCAGGAGCGCGCCGCCGACACCGCGCTGGTCGAGGAGGGCCGCGGCAATCTCCGGAACGACTTGCAGAACAAAGGCTACTTCGACGCCACTGTCACCTATAGCCGCGCCCAAATCAACCCCGACCGCCTGCGCATTCTCTACACCATCGTGCCCGGTCCCAAACAATCCCTCGATGCCGTGCGCTTCAGCGGCAACCATTACTTCGACGACGATGATTTGGCCGAGCGCATTGCCTTGCGCGCCAACAGCCCCTGGCCCGATTTCGTCCCCGGCGCGCGCGGTCGCTTCTCCGGCTCCCTCGCCCAGGGCGATGCCGAAGCCATCGCTCAGCTCTACCGTTCCAACGGCTTCGCCGCCGTCGCCGTTCATCCCATCATTAACAATGCCTACCGCGGCGCGCCCAATCACGTCGCAGTGGATTTCCAAATTGATGAGGGCCCGCAGACGCGTGTTCGCGATGTACATCTCGATGGCGCCTCCGCCGCCAATAGCGCAGCTCTGCGCCAGTTGTTGATGACCGCGCCCGGCCAGCCTTTCGCCCCCGCCAGCGTCGCCAGCGACCGCAACGCCATCCTGACTTACTACTACAACTCGGGCTTTCAGAACGCGACCTGCGCCGCGCAGTCCAACCCGGCCCCCGCCGCCAACCAGCAGGATGTCACCTTCACCATCAGCGAGGGCGCGCCCCAGACCATTCACCAGGTCTTCATCGACGGCAACCATTATGTCCACCGCAATGTGATCGCCCACGACCTGAGCTTCCAACCCGGCCAGCCCCTCAGCCAAATGGAACTGCTCGACAGCCAGCGGCAGCTCTACGACTCCGGCTTGTTCACCAGCGCGGCGATTGCTCCGGCCAACCCCGATGGCGCGATCCTGAATAAGGACGTCTACGTCACCGTTAACGAAGCCCGCCGCTATACCTTCAGCGAAGGTATCGGCTTGCAAGTGCAGGGAGGCACCGGCGGCGATGCTTCGCTGCGCGACGTGCTCGGCCATACCGGCTACAGCCCGCTGTTCAGCTTCGATGCCACCCGCACCGCCATGACCGGCCGCGACCAGACTCTTTCCCTCAAATCCACCTACGGCACATTGCAGAAGCGGGCGGTGCTCGGCTACGACATGCCCGACTTTCTCGACCGTAGTTGGCTCCGCGCCGATTGGACCACCTTCTACGACGACACCTTCGACATCCGCACCTTCCGCGCCATTCGCGAGCAGGCCGGGGTTCAATTCGAACAATCGCTGGGTTCCGCCGCGGGCCTGACCTATACGCTCGAATACCACCGCGTACGAGTGCTCTCGCCCTTGGTCGCGCCGCAGGAAATCCCCATTCTCAGTCAGCCCGTGCAGGTGGCCGAACTCGCCGCAACCTACCACCGCGACCACCGCGACGACCCGCTCGATACCCACTCCGGCAGCTACAACAGCCTGCAATTCGGCGTTGACCAAAGCTATGGCCAGGGCTTCGCCGATTTCGGCCGCACCGTTTTTCAGAACCGTTGGTACCGTCCCCTGGGCAAAGAAGGTCGTGTGGTGCTGGCCCGTTCGACCCAGGTGGGCTTCGCGCTTCCCTTCGGCGAACGCTCGACCGTGACCTTCACCAATCCCATCACCGCCGCCACCAGCACGGTGCACGACTACGTGCTGCCGCTGCCCGAGCGTTTTCTCGCCGGCGGCGCCGACTCGCTGCGCGGGTTCAGCATCAATCAGGCCGGCCCCCGCGATCCGATCACCGGATTCCCCGTGGGCGGCGAAGCGCTGCTGGTGAACAACCTCGAACTCCGCTTTCCCCTGATCGGCCCCTCCATCGGCGGCGTCGTCTTTTACGATGTGGGCAACGTGTATTCGACCCCGCGGCAATTGTTCCGCTCTCTCCTGCGCTGGCGTCCGCCGGCTTCCTCCACCGGATCGCTGACCGCGGCCGGTCCGGCCGACACCGACTTCACCAGCCACACCGTTGGCCTCGGCATTCGCTACAAGACCCCGGTGGGCCCGGTGCGCTTCGATGCCGGTTTCATGCTCAACCCGCCAACGTTTCAGTACTTCAGCGCCGCCCCCTCCCCCGCCATACTGTTCCAGCGCCTGCCGCCGTTCCATTTCTTTTTCAGCATCGGACAAACGTTTTGACCCGCACCTCCCGCATCGCCGCCCTCTTGATCCTGCTGGCCATCGCCGCCGCCGCCCAGGTGCTCGACCGCATCGCGGTGCTGGTGGATGGCCAACCCATTCTACAGTCTGAAATTGACGACGCCGCCTGGTTTGCCCGGCTCTCCGCCCATGCAGGCTGCGAGTCCCCTTTGAGCGCCTCCGAGCTCCAAACCGCCCGTGAACATCTGATTGACGACCAGCTTCTTTCCGCCGCGCGCGCCGCCGCCGGTTTCCCAGCCGCCTCCGACGCCCTGGTCGAGACGCAACTCGACACTCTGCGCCTCCGCGCCGCGGGCAATGCTCCATGGCGGGATCAACTACTCGCTTGCCACCTCGACGAGGCGACCGTGCGCGACCTCATCCAGCGCCAGTTGACCCTGCTCGCGTTTCTCGACCAGCACTTCAGCGACGCGCCCGAGGCGGAAGCGGCGATTGACGGCTATTACAAGGAAGTATTTGTACCCCAGGCCCAGGCCCACAACCTGGCGCCCGCGCCGCTCGATGATGTGCGCGCCACCATCGCCGCGCTCTTGCGCCAGCAGCAGCGCGGTTCGGCTGAAGCCGCTTGGCTGAAGGAATTGCGCGCCGCCGCGCGGATTGAAATTAAAGGAGGCGGCTAATGCGCGTCGCACGCCGCCTTCCGGTCGCCTTGGGGCTGATAATCACCGCCGTCTGCGCCCTCGCGGCCGGGGGCTGGGCCTATCTGCATTCCAATGCGTTCCAGAGCCGGATGGAAGCCTACGTCGTGGCCCAGATCGAGCAAGCCACCGGAACCCGTGTCCAAGTCGCGCATTTCGGGCTGACGCTCCGTCCGCTGCGGGTTGCGCTGAACGGCGTTACGCTCAGCCGTCGTGACGGATCGCAACTAGCCGCGGTGGCGCAGGTCACAGCCGATGCCAGCCTGCTCTCGTTGTGGCGCCGCGCAGTGCGCGTTGATCGCTTGCAATTTGAGCGCCCCCTGGTCACCGTAACCATAAATGGCCAAGGCGGCGCCGCACTGCCCCTGCCCACGCTCGATGGCGCGCGCCTGCTCGACCTGCAAATCGGCGCGTTAGATGTGGATCACGGCGAACTCCGCCTGGGTGACCGTGTCATACCGCTCGAACTGCACCTCACCGCGATTGCCCTGCATGCGCGCCGTGCCGGTGCCGGCATGGCCGGCGCGTTGCAATTCGAGAAAAGCGCGTTGCACTATCGCGGCGTGGCGTTGGCCGATGCACGCGCCGATCTGCGCTTTCAGTTGCTTCCAAAGGCAATCGTCATTGACGCGCTACACCTCGCTGCCCTGGGAACCGAGATCACCGCCCACGGCCGCCTCGACGACTATCAGCATCCCCGTCTGACGCTTTCCGCCTTTACCTTGACTGCAACCCTGGCCCAACAGGACCACCGCTTTGTCGCCGGGCAGGTCTCGGCACAAGGCCAGTTGAGCGCCAGCTCGAAAGCGGCAAGCGCAACCGGACAAATGACCATGTCCGAGGTTCGACTGCGCACCCAACCAGGCATCGCTTGGCGCGGCGACAGCCATTTCGAGGCCGACGGCGACGGCCTGACCCTGCCCAATCTGCGTCTGGACGCACTCGGCGGACGTTTCGAAGTAGCCGCGCAAATTCGGCACTGGCGCCAGCTCAACGCCGTTGGCGGCATCACCGGCTTGCCTCTCCCCGCACTGCGGGTCATTTCAATGCCGGCCACGGTGCGGCAATGGCTGTCGTTGACCAATGGCCGCATCAACGGCAAATTTGAGCTGGCTGGAACGCTCGACCAATGGCAAACCGCGGCCATCAGTGCCACCCTCGCAGCAAGTCCAGACAGCCAACTCATCCCCGTGTCCGGTACCGTCCAGGCCACGCTCACACCCAACCAAATTACGCTGCGCCAACTCGCCCTCGCTTCGAACGGCGCCACGCTCCAGGCCACCGGCACCGTAGGCGTCAACGCCGCCAATCTTCGGATCAGCCTGGCCGCCCCCGATGCGAGCACACTGCCGGAGCATCCCTTTTCAGGCAGCGCCGAGTTGAATGGAAACCTAACCGGCCCCCTCGCCGCTCCCTCGCTCTCAGGTACGTTCCATAGCCAGCACTTTCAATATCAGCGTTTCGCCATGGACGACATGACGCTGGCAGGAACCGTTTCCTCCGCCCGGCTGCATCTTGATCATGCGGCGCTCCGCCAGGGCGGCCAGCGGATGTCCCTTTCCGGCGACATCGCCCTCGCCAATTACCGGCCCAGCGCTTCCAGTCGGTTCGACTTGGCGCTGCGGGGCGATCACCTGAATGTGGACGACGTAAAAGCATGGGCCGCTCAGACCTACCCCTTGCTCGGCGGCGTTCTCGATGTACAGGCAAACCTTGCGGGTACTTGGCAACACCCCACCGGCACGGGGCAATTGCAGTTGCGCCAAACCCATTGGCAGCAGCAACCGATCCAGGCGGTCTCGGCCAGTTTCCGGTTGGCGAACGATGAACTCACCAGTTCCGATTTCGCCCTGCTGCTGCCCCGCACCCGGGTCAGCGGAAGCCTGCGTCTGGGCTTGGCCGATCATTCCTATAGTTTCGATATTGCCAGCCCGGCGGTGCAGTTGGCCGACATCGCGGCCCTGCAATCGCCGCGCCTGCCCATCACCGGCATGGCGCGCTTCCAGCTTTTGGGCTCGGGCCATTGGGAGCAGCCGCAAGCCACGCTGATTCTGACCACCACCGGGCTGCGCGGCCACGGTGAAAGTTTGGGCGATGTCGGCGCCCGCGCCCAGCTCAACCAGGGCCGGATTCGTTTCCAAATTGCCGACGTGTTGCCCAATGGCAACCTCAACGTCACCGGCGATGCCGATGCCACCGCGCCCTTCGCCGCCAAAGCGCATCTCGATCTGCGCGATTACGACTTCGACGCCTGGCTGCGCCGCTTTACCCCGGCCGAGCTCACCGGCCACAGCCGCATCAGCGGCACCGCCGACCTCGACGGCCCCTTGGCGCAGCCGGCGCGGATCAACGCCCGCATCGCCCTCAACCCGCTCGAGCTGGCCGTGAGCGGACTCGTGCTCCGCAACCTGAACCCAATTCTCCTAACGACCGACCACGGCAGCCTGACGCTCTCACCGGCGCGCATCGTCAGCAGCGACACCGCCCACGATACCGACCTGACCCTGAGCGGCGCCATCACGCCTCACCTTGTTTCCTCACCAGCTCTTGCCGCGCAGATGCAGGGCACCGTCAACCTCGCTTTGATCGAGAGTCTGCATCCCTCAACCCGTGCCGCCGGGCACCTCGCCATTGCCGCCACCCTGGCGGGCACGCTCGATCAGCCCCTGCTAGCCGGTTCGGTCGCCATTCACGATGCCAGCCTGGCCGAGGAAAACCTGCCCATCGCCTTCGACCACATCGAGGGGCAGCTCAGCCTGCGCGGCAACCGCGCCCAGATTGACCACCTGACCGCCGACACGGGCAGCGGTAATGTGGCCATCACCGGTTTTGCCAGCCGCACAGCCGGCATCACCAACTTCGATCTCGCCGCCACCGGCGTCAATTTGCGCCTGCGCTACCAGGGCATCAGCGCTACCGGTGACGTGCAGTTGCGCCTCAACGGCAGCTCGCTCGAACATGCCGGCGGCCGGAACGCCACTCTGTCCGGCGCGGCGCAATTGAATCGCATCGGGCTCGACCAGAACTTCGATCTCGCGCTCGTCCTCGCCGGCCTCCAGTCCCCGCCCGAGCTGCCCGACCCCGGCTCGGTGCTAAATCGGATTGGTTTGGATGTGCACCTCGTCACCGGCCCCCAATTGCAGGTGGCGACCAACCTCGCCCGGCTCGCCATTCAAGCCGATCTGCGCCTGCGCGGCACCCTCGCCACTCCAGCCGTGCTCGGCCGCGCCAGCGCCAGTGAAGGCCGTCTGCTGTTCGGCGGCAACCAGTATCAGGTGACGAAGGCGCAGGTGCAGTTCGTGAATCCGTTCAAGATCGAGCCGATTCTCGATATCGGCCTCACCACAACCGTGCAGCAGTACGACGTGACGCTCAACCTGGTGGGTCCGGCCGACAAGCTGGCGATCAATTACCGCAGCGACCCTCCGCTGTCGAGCTCCGACGTGGTGGCGCTGCTCGCAACCGGCCAGCCCACCCAGGCTACCTCCACGCTGGCGGGCGGCGGTTCAAATTCGTTTTCCGGATCCGAGCAACTCCTCGGCCAGGCGCTCAACAATGTGGTCGCGGGCCGCTTGCAACGCCTCTTCGGCGTAACCCAGGTGCAGATCAACCCCAACTCAGGCCCGCTCGGTACCACCGGCAGCGGCGGAACCGTCACCATCCAGCAGCAAGTCGCGCGCAATTTGAAGCTGACCTACACCCAAAACTTGGCCAGCAGCTCGCAAGACATCATCCAGGTTGACTGGACCATCAGCCGCTATCTCGGCATCACCCTCAACCGCGACCAGTTCGGCCTCTACGGCCTAAAATTCACCTTCCGCCACCGCGCCCGTTAAAGCCGCTTCGCTATACTTATTTCAGTCGCCTATGGCCTACCGCGATACCCCCGCGTACACCTTCAGCGTGCCCGGTTTCACTCGTGCGGTGAAGGTGCTGATCATCGCCACGTCGGCGGTGTTCGTGCTGCAGTACGTTGATACGTCGCTAAACCTTCAGCTGATGCGAATGTTCGCGCTGGTGCCCGGCTGGGTCGTTCGCGGTGAAATCTGGCGCCTGGCGTCATACCTGTTTTTGCACGAGAGCCTCAGCCACCTCTTCTGGAACATGTTCGCGCTCTGGATGTTCGGCGTGTGGGTCGAGGAGGGCATCGGCAGCACGCGTCTCTATCAGCTCTACTTTGTCGCCGGTATCGGCGGCGGCGTGGTGGACGTGGCAGCGCACCTCTTGCTGCAGCCCGGCACCTCCAGCTACACCATTGGCGCCTCGGGCGCTATCTACGGCGTGCTGTTGGCCGTGGGCATGCTGTTTCCCGATCGCCCGGTGTTTCTTCTCTTGCCGCCGGTCACCATCAAGGCGAAATGGCTGGTCCTCGGCTATGGCGCGCTGGAGTTTCTCTTTACCCTTCACGGCGGCGGCGCCGACGGCGTGGCGCATTTCGCTCATCTGGGCGGCATGTTCTTTGCCTTTGTCTATTTGAAGGCAAGCGGTCACGGCCCCCGGCTGGGCGATTCGCTAAGCCGCTGGCGACGCCGGCGCATGCAGAAAAAATTCGACGTCTACATGAACACCCGCGACCGCCGTCCACCGCCGGGCGGCTGGCGGCATTAACCGCCGCGATCAATCGGTCTTCAGCAGCGCCAGGCGCTCGATCGAAACCGCTTTGCCGTCCGCGCCGGTCTCGATAATCGTCCCGCAAAGCCGCACGTCGCCCGAGGCCGGCTCAAGCCGCGCCGGAAAGCCCTGCATCATGCGCTGCAGTACTTCCTCAATGCGGCTGCCGATCACGCCCGCATAGGCGCCGGTCATCCCCACGTCGGTTTGGAACGCGGTGCCATTCGGCAGAATACGCTCGTCGGCGGTCGGCACGTGGGTATGGGTGCCAAGCACCGCGCTCACCCGTCCGTCGAGGTACCAACCCAACGCCTGTTTTTCGCTGCTGGCTTCAGCATGAAAATCCACCAGCACCGTGCGGCATTCCGGCGGCAAAGTGGCAATCAGCGTGTCGGCCAAACGAAATGGACACTCGAGCGGTGTCATGAACACGCGCCCTTGCAGATTCAACACCGCAAACGATTCGCCGAAGCGGGTGGTTCCGCAGTGCACGCCCTTGCCCGGCAGCGAGGCGCCGTAATTGGCGGGACGCAGCAACCGGTGCGACGGATGCAGTGGATCGGCGGCGCCGTGCTGCCAGTACGGCAGAATGTCGCGCTTGTCCCAAATATGGTTGCCGCTGGTGATCAGATCCACCCCATAGCCGAGAATCTCCTCGACCAGCGGCGGAGTAATGCCAAATCCGGCCGCAGCGTTTTCGCCGTTGGCAATAACCAGGTTAATGGCGCGCGTCGCGACAATGTCGGCCAAGTGATCGCGCACCACGCGCCGGCCGGGTTGGCCGTAGATGTCGCCGATAAAAAGGATCCTCAACCGCTAGCCCGCCTTGCCCAGCCGCGGCCCCGCCAGAACTTGGTCCAGCTTTTGGCTGAGTGATCGGGCCCGCGCGCTCACGCTCTGGTCGCGGTTCTCGATCTCCTCCAGCTGCGCCCGCAAGCGCTCGTTCTCATCCGCCAGTTGAATCGCCGCCAGCACCGCCACCCGTACCGAGTCCACCACTTTCGTCTCGCGCGCCACCTGGCGCATCGCGGCGTCCACACGCTCGGCCAGCTTGCGCACATAGTCGGCATCGCCATCACTGCCCAGGTTGTAATGCTGGTCGTAAATCTCGACCTTGGTGCTGGGTTTGGCCGGCATGGTGTTGGGACCTCGCCTTAGGCTTCGGGTGCGTCGAGTTTTTGCACCGTGCGCAGCAGGCGCCCGACGCGCTGCTTCACCTCGTTGCGTTGCTTGCGCAGGCCGACCAGTTCCCGTTCGGTCTGCTGCTGCGCGCGTTGCAGCTTTTCCAGCGTGCTCTGCAGCGGTCCCAGTGCGGCCACGGCGCGGTCACGCTCGCTGCGGGCTTGCGCCAGCGCGGCCGCAACCTGGCTAATTTTCGCTTCCAGTTCGAGAAATTCATCGGCGCCGTCGTCGTTCATGGCTTCGGCGCGATCGTCAATAAGGGCTTCGTCGGACAGGAATTCCGTAGGCATGGAGTATCCCGGAGTATAGCAGGACTATTCGCCTATGGCACCCCCGTCCGGAAGCGTAATGGCAATGCAGTCGCCTTCCGAATTCCCACCCGCGGCGAGGCGATTATATGCACCGGCTGGACACCATCGTCGGCAAGAAAAAGCGCCCCCGGCTTGGTCAAGTCATGTCCCCGCAGGCTGGCATCGATGCCCAGCGCGCGAGTGAGCAGTCCGGGCCCGCGCAGCCTGCCTTCTCCGGACGCGAGCCAGCGCCCGGCGCGGAACAGCACGCCGCCGGCGCGGCCCTTGGGAAGGGTTGAAACGTTGAGACACCAGTGCATGCCGTAGATGAAATAAATGTAGGCGTGCCCCGGCGGCCCGAACAGCACAGCATTGCGCGCCGTCATGCCGCGCGCCGCGTGTGCGGCGGCATCGCCCTCGCCCAGGTAGGCTTCGCATTCCTCAATGCGCACGCGCTGTTCGCCGGTGGCGCCGCGGCGGATGAGCAGCTTGCCCAGCAGCTCGGGTGCAACAACATCGGGCGGGCGGTTGAAAAAAGTTCGCGGAAGCGGCTTATAGCTGCAACGCATTCAGATACTGCCGGAAGGCGGCGCCGAGATCCTCGCGCTTGAGCGCCAGTTCGACCGTCGCCTTAAGGAAGCCGAGCTTGTCACCCGTGTCGTGGCGGCGTCCCTGAAACTGATAAGCGTAAAACGGCTCTTCCTTGGCCAGCGCCCGCATCGCGTCCGTGAGCTGAATCTCACCCCCGGCGCCGCGCCCAATTTTCTTCAGGTGCTTAAAAATCCCAGGACTCAGAATGTACCGCCCGACCACGGCCAAGTCGGAGGGTGCGTTTTCGCGCCTTGGCTTTTCAACCACGTCGGTGATGCGGCAGGCGCGCCCAACGAAACGGTGTTCGGCGAACTCCGGCGTCTTGCCTCCGCTCTCCGCCAGCGCCACCACACCGTAGCTCGAGATTGCCTCGCCCGGTATCTGTTCCACCGCCACCACGCTCGCCCCAGTGGCTTCGTACACGTCCAGCATCTGGCGCATCACCGGCACCGAGGCGTCAATGACGTCGTCGGCCAGCAGCACGGCAAACGCTTCCTCCCCCACCAGGTGCTCAGCGGTGAGAACAGCGTGGCCCAACCCCAGCGCCTCTTTCTGCCGCACGTAAGCGACGTGGATCATGTCGCTCACTTCGCGCACGACGGCGAGCAGATCGCTCTTGCCTTTTTCGTCGAGCATGCGTTCCAGCTCGAAGCTCACATCGAAGTGGTCTTCAATCGAGTTCTTGCCGCGGCCGGTGACAATAATAATGTTGTCAATGCCCGAGTCCAGCGCCTCCTCGACACCGTACTGGATAATCGGCTTGTCCACCAGGGGCAACATCTCCTTGGGCTGGGCCTTGGTGGCGGGCAGAAATCGCGTGCCCAGACCGGCTGCCGGAAAGACCGCTTTACGCACAGGGCGAGGTGGGTGCGAGCTCATAGGGGTTTTGACTGTCCGATCGTGTCGGCGGGTGCCATTAAAATTCTAGCAAACCCGAGCCTGCCGCAACGTCATAATCGTTTGTGCGCCGACTCACCGAACTTGCCGCCGCCTGCGGCTGCGCCGCCAAACTCAGCCCCGCGCTCTTGGATGCGGTGCTGCCCCTCTTGCGCCGTACGCCCGATCCCAATTTATTGGTGGGCTTCGAAGGCGCCGAGGACGCTGCCATCTATCGCCTGCCCCCTGACCTGGCCCCCAACCTGGCTCTCGTGCAGACGCTGGATTTCTTCACCCCGATTGTGGACGACCCCGAAGTCTTCGGCGCCATCGCCGCTGCCAACGCGCTTAGTGATGTGTACGCCATGGGCGGGCGCCCGCTGACCGCTCTTTCAATTCTGGCCTTTCCCCCGCGCGAGTCGCCCGAGCTGCTCCGCCGCATCCTCCAGGGCGGGCTGGACAAGTTGGCCGAAGCCGGCTGCACCCTCGGCGGCGGCCACAGCGTTCGCGACGAGGAGTTGAAATTTGGTTACAGCATCACCGGCCTCATTGATCCCGGCCGCGTGTTGCGCAACGCCGGCGCCCAGCCGGGCGATCAGTTGTTTCTCACCAAGCCGCTGGGCACCGGCGTGATCACCACCGCTCTCAAGCGCGGCCTTTTGCCGCCAGGCGACGACGGCCCTTTGGCCGGCGCCATTGCCTCCATGCAGCGTCTGAACCGCGCCGCCGCCGAAGCCGCGCTGGCCCATGGCGCCCACGCCGCCACCGACGTCACCGGATTCGGCCTGCTCGGTCACGCCCGCGAAATGGCGCTGGCCAGCGCGGTGCGCTTGCGCATTGCCGCCTCCGCCGTGCCCCTTCTCGATGGCGCAGGCGCCTACGCCGCGAACTGCCAATCGCAGGGCCTGGCCAACAACCGCGATTTTGTCGCCCCCAGCGTCACCTTCGCGCCCGATGTTGACGACCTCGTGCGCGCGTTATTGTTCGACCCGCAAACCAGCGGCGGATTGTTGGTCGCGCTGCCCGCCCAGCGGGCCGCGGAATTTCCCGGCGTCTGGATCGGCGAAGTTCTCGATTTCGTACCCGGCGCCGCCGCCTGCATTGAAGTCTCCAACTAAGCTAAACTCGGCAACGTGGCACTCCGCTTGGCCAGTGTAGAAACCCTTCGCGCCCCGCTGCAGCTCGCCGCCGCGACGGCGCAGGCGGTCATCCCCGCCGAAACCCGCGACGCACGCCTGAACGAACGCTGGCAGCGCATCTGGCGCGAGCGCCGCGGCTCACCCGGCGGCCTGCAACAGGATGCCGCTGCCGCCCTCGCCCAGCCCGCCTGGCGGGCGCTTCTGGCTGCGCTCGACCGCCGGGCCGACGCGTTGCTGCTCGAGGAATCGGCGCCCGGCACGGCCGAGGTCTGGGCGGCGCTCGAACCCGCGCCCGGCGTCCGCGCCTGCGCCGACGTCTGGTTCGGCGAGCTGGCGGGCCAGGGCTTCGGATGGTTTGACTGGGCCGCCGCCACGCCGCTCTCCCTCGCCGCCGATCAATTCATTGCCGCGGCGCACTCGCTCGCCGGCCTTCCGGTGTGGGTCGAGTCGATCGGCGGACGCGCCCACCCCCGCGCCTCCGGCCCGGCCTTTCAGGACACCGTCCGCCAGCGCGGCCCCCTGGCCTGCATCGAAATCTACAGTCCTCTTTACTATTCCGAAGGCCGCCTGCAGCCGCTCGCATGGTTGCAAAAGTTGCGCTCCCAATTGACCAAATCGGCCCTGCCGATCTTGTGCGCGCCGCAACTGCCGCGCGCTGAATTCGCCGCCGCCGTCACCGCGGCCGGCGGCGTTTGGTCGGGCCCATTCCGTGCCGGCGCCGAACTTCCCGCCGCCCAAATGCCCGCCTCCGCCAACCCCGCGCGCGTCACCCTCACCCTCCGCAGGTTGTCCGCCTAGACCATCAGCTCGCCGCGCGCGACGGTAATTGCCCGCCCGGCCATACGCACCCGGTCGTCCACCAGTTCCAGCCGCAGTTCGCCCCCGCGCGCCGACGCTTGCCAGGCCCGCAGTTGCTTGCGCCCCAGGCGCGCCGCCCAGTACGGCGTGAGCTGGGTGTGCGCCGAGCCCGTTACCGGGTCTTCGTTCACGCCGCCCGCCGGCGTAAAAAAACGCGAGACAAAATCGTACGGCGCCGTGCCCCGCGCCGTAATGCTCAGACTCCGTAGCGGCAACCGCCCCAGGGCCGCGAAATCCGGCGCCACTGCGCGCACCTCGCCCTCCGAAGCCAGTTCCAGCAAGTAATTGATGCCCACCGCTCCCGCGCCGGTCGCGCAATGCGCGACTTCGACCCGCGCGCCCAGGCAGGCGAGTAACCCCTCCGGCACCGGCGCCTCGGTGCTGGCCCGCGCCGGAAAATCGAGCTCAATCCATTCTCCCTTGCGCGCCGCCGTCAGCCGCCCGCTGCGCGTGTGAAACACCGCCGTCGCGCCGCCCCCCAGCTTGCCCCACTGCTCCAGCGCGTGCGCGCTCGCCAGCGTCGCGTGGCCGCACAGGTCCACCTCCACCGCCGGCGTGAACCACCGCAAGCCAAATCCGTCCTCGCGCGGTTCAACAAACGCCGTCTCCGAGAGATTCATTTCCGCCGCCACCGCCTGCATCCACGCCGCCGCACGCGGCGTCTCCAGCCAGCACACCGCCGCCGGATTGCCGCCGAACGCGGCCGCCGCGAAGGCATCCACCTGCAGCAGCGGAATCAATGCGCGGCGGCCTTCGGGAGAATGAAATATATCTCCTCGTGCAGGTCGGCCTTGGGAAACCCGCACCGCGTCAACATCCCCTTGGCGTTCTCGATCATCTGCGGATGCCCGCACAAATACGCCGCCGTGCTCCCCGCGCCGAAACCGGCCGCGTCGGCATACTTGCGAATCAAATCCTCGGCCCGTCCGCGTTCGCCCGTCCAATCGGCGTCCTCCCAATGCCGGGAAACGCTCAGCACCAACTGCACTCCCGGCAACCCCGCCGCCAATTGCCGCAACTCCTCGGCGTAGCCGAACTCCCACGACCGGCTCCCCGCGTGAATCAAAACCATCCGCGTCCCCGCCGGCGCCCAGGACGCATCCCGCGCCCAGCTTCGCAACATGCTCACGAACGGTGCCACTCCGGTGACCGTCGAGACCAGAAGATGCTGCCCATGCCCGCGCTTGCGGTCGAGCACAAACAACCCTTTCGCCGACTTGCGCACATACACCGTGTCCCCAGGCCGCAGTTGATACAGCCGCGGCGTCACTTCCCCGTGCGGCACCAGCTCGAAAAAAAACTCCAGCTCCGCTTCCGCCGGGCTGGAGACGATCGAGTACGGCCGCTCGTGCACCCCGTCGGCATCCTCCAGCGCCAGCGTCGCGTATTGGCCCGGCTGAAAGGCGAAAGCCGAGGGCAGCCGCAAACGCATCGTCCACAGGTCGGCGCATAGGTCCTGGCGTGCGGTGACTTCTCCAGCGAGGTATTTAGAGGTATCCATCGGCAACCTTTCTTGGCATTGTACTGTTTCCCCCCAGGCGCTTGTGCCGCCCTAGTCCGCCTAGCAATTTGCCGCCGCCGGGCGGGGCCGCCCGCGCCTGCGGGTAAGTCTTGCGTCATCCAGTCATTTTGCTTTCCACGATTCTACTTGCGCTCCATCTGCCGCAATGGTACAAGAGTATGCGAATGTAAGCCGCAGTGTTTTTCGACCGATTGTTACAAGGAGACTTCAATGAATATTCGCCGTTCTTTTTTGGCGACGGGTCTGGTCGCTTCCATGGCGTGCCTGCCCCTGCTCGGGACCAGCGGAGTGATTCTGAATCGGAAGGCTGGCACGGTAGCCGTTAACGGCATGCCGGTCATCGCCGGTTCGGCCATCCTCGCTGGAGATCTGGTTTCGACCAGTAACACTGGGAGCGCCCGCATGGTGTTTCCGGGTGGATCCGTAATCGCCGCAGCCAATACCAACTTCCGTATGGAGAGCCGCAACAACGCCAACCAAATCCGTCTCAACAGCGGGCTGGTCAACGTCTCCGGCCTCCTGTCCGTGTCCGTGAACACCCGGACCATTGTTCCCGCCACTGCCACTACGAACTTTATCGTCTTCGATAACGCGGGCAAAGTCGTCGTTGAGGCGAAAGCGGGCAGCGTGGCCGTGAAGACTGCCACCGGCAGCTACACGGTTCATACCGGCGAAGCGGTGTCGTTCAGCGATTCGCAAGCCGCTCCTACCGCTGCGGCCAGCAGCAGCGGCGGGGGTATTGGTGTCGCCACCGTCGCCGTCCTCGCCACCGTCGGGGTCATCGCCGCGGTCGCCATCCATGATGTTACTTCCAATCCCAACACTAACACCCAGCAGATAGTCACCAGTCCTTCACAGTTGTAATCGAGTGCGGTTAGCCATCCCGGGCGGGCACCTGCATGAGAGGCCTGATAGTGTATAGCCTCATGCAGGCCCCGGCTCGGCGCAGTTTCCCGGGCCCGAATACCGCGGTGGCCATTGGGGTGGGACGCAATGGCTCGTTATTGCCCCGACTCTTCCTTCCGCTGAAACCCCACTGAGAATAGTGGGCGTTGCGAGGCATACCACAAGCCGTGGGGGCCGAAACTCCAAAGTGACCCTAGGGTTGGTTATCTTGTGACACGCTGCACGATTCTGCTTGCTCTTGGCCTGCGGGCAATGGTACAAGTGTAGGCGGTAGTGCTGTTGATTCTGCCCGAATTGTTAGGAGGTTATTGATGAAAATTCGCCGTTCATTTTTGGCGATGGGTTTGGTCGCTTCCATAGCGTGCCTGCCCTTGCTCGGTACCAGTGGAGCGATTCTGAGTCCGATGGCTGGCACGGTGGCCGTAAATGGCTTGCCTGTCACCGCCGGTTCCGCAATCGTCGCTGGTGATCTGGTTTCGACCAGTAACGCTGGGAGCGCCCGCATGGTTCTTCCCGGTGGTTCCGTGATCGCCGCGTCCAATACTAATTTCCGGATGGTCAGCGTCAACAACGCCAACCAAATCCGACTCAACAGTGGCCTGGTCAAGGTTACGGGTCTTCTGCCCGTCGCCGTGAGCACCCGAACCATCGTTCCCGCCACTGCCAGCACCAGCTTCAACGTCTACGACCTTTCGGGGAAGGTATACGTCGAGGCGACCGCCGGCAGCGTGGCCGTGAAGGCTGCCAACAGTTCCTTTACGGTTCACACCGGTGAAGCGGTTTCGTTCAGCGATACGCAAGCACCGGCCGCTGCCAGCGCCTCCACGGGCTCCGCCTCGTTGGCGGTGCCGGTGGCTATCGGTATCGCCGCAGGTGCTGCGGTGGTGACCGGTATCGTGGTCCATCAGGTCACGAAGTGCGACAATTGCGTTTCTAGCCCTTCGCAGCTGTAAGCTGAGGGTGAGTGAGAATGCGAGGGCCGTCCCGCTTGGGACGGCCTTTTTTTGCGTATCCGCCGGGATTCGGAACTTGTGGCGGGCGGCGCCCAGGCGGGATCCTGCTTGCTTCTTGGCCACCGGCAATGGTACAAGAGTAAGCGGTAGTGCTGTTGCTTCTGCCCGTACGTAAGGAGGTTTCGATGAAAATTCGTCGTTCGTTTTTGGCGATGGGTCTGGTCGCTTCCATGGCGTGCCTGCCCCTGCTCGGGACCAGCGGAGCGATTCTGAGTCCGATGGCTGGCACGGTAGCCGTAAATGGCCAACCTGTCACCGCCGGCTCGGCAATCGTGGCTGGAGATCTGGTTTCGACCAGTAACGCCGGTAGCGCCCGCATGGTGCTGCCTGGTGGTTCCGTGATCGCCGCGTCCAACACCAACTTCCGGATGATTAGCGTGAACAACGCCAATCAAATCCGCCTGAACAATGGCCTGGTCAAGGTTACGGGGCTTCTGCCCGTGGCCCTGAACACCCGGACCATCGTTCCCGCCACCGCCAACACCAACTTTAACGTCTACGACCTTTCGGGGAAAGTATACGTCGAGGCGGTCGCCGGCAGCGTGGCCGTGAAGGCTGCCAACAGCTCCTTTACGGTTCACACCGGCGAAGCGGTGTCGTTCAGTGATACGCAAGCACCGGTCGCGGCTTCGGCCGGCGCCAGTACGATGGCGGTGCCGGCTGCCATCGGGATCGCCGCCGCAGCTGCGGTGGTGACTGGAATCGTGGTCCACGAGGCCACGAAGTGCAGCGGTTGCGTCACCAGCCCTTCGCAGCTATAAGCTGAAGGCCGGTTGAGAACGCACAGGCCGTCCCGCATGGGACGGCCTTTTTTTGTCCATTACGGTGTCTCGCAGCGCCGCGAAGACCGCGGCTTAACCGCGCGGCTTGCGTCGCCGCGGCGGCGGGCCATCGCCCTTCGGCTTGCGCGGACCGCGCTTCTTGCGCCCCGTGTCGGCGACGGCTGCCGCCAGGGAGAGTTCGTTCTCGTCCGATCGTTCGCCGTGGATGCCGCCATAGAAGCCCAGCACCGCAATCTGCGAGTCCTCGGGCTCCGCCGCGTTCTCGGTCACCGGCGGCGGCGGCGGCTCGGGCGGTACGTAGAAGGGCTGACGGTCGTCGTCTTCCCCCGTGGGCGTCTCGCGCGGCAGCGATTCACGCAGCGGCGGCCGGTCTTCCCGCTGCCGGTCCTCATTCACGCTGCCCGGCGCGCTCCCCGAAGGCGGAATAAACACCCGCAGCGCTCCGCGCCGGTCGCGCTGCAGCCGCAGCCAATTCTGCGATTGGCCGGCCCGCAGCAGATCCACGATCGAGGCAAAGCCGTGCTGCTGCTCGTCGAATGTGGGCGCCTCGGCGCGCAAAAGCTGCTTCACGTTGCGCAAATAGAGCGGGCGCGGGTTGGTGCCTCGCAACGGCGCCAAAATGCGCTGCAGCAGCTCCATTGCCTCTTCCGGCGGCTTGGTCGCCACCGGCGGCGGCGGCGGCACCCAGCCTGACTGCGACATCGGCGGTGCCCCGCCGTACGCGCCCTCGCCCTCCCCACTGCCTCCCTCGGACCCTTCGCCGGCGCCTGGCCCATCGCCCTCGTGATCGCCCGAACGATCGTTTTCGCCCGTCCGGTCGCCATTCTCTGGAGCGTAAACCGATCCGGCCCCTGCGCCGTTCATCGCCTCGCCCGCCGGCGCCGCGTCGCCGCCCGAAGCGGGCTCGCGTTCCAGCGGCTCTATGACGTAGCTATTGCCCTGTTGGCGCAAGGTGATAAGCTGCGCGTCGGCCAGCTTCTGCGCAAAGCCGCGGAACGAACTGGCCCCGAAATCCCGCTCGTTGAAGGTCGAATCCAGTTGAATGAGGGTGCTCTTCAGCAGCCCCAACTGCGCCTGCACCTCGCGGTCGGCCAGTACCTTGAGTCCGCGGTAGACCAGCGGCACCGCGCGCGTGAGCGGGAAGATCTCCCGCCGGCGCACGCTCTCGTCCCGCCGCCGTTCGGCGGGCGAGGCGATCGCCTCCACCAGGTTCTCGTAGGCGATGAACTCGCGGCAGTTGCGTTGCAGCACGCTCGAGGTGAAGCTGCGTCCGCCAACTACAAACACCGCCTTGTTGTACTGCTTCAGCTTCTCCACCAGCGCGATAAAGTCGCTGTCTCCGCCCACCACGACAAAGGCGTTAATGTGGGGATGGTTGATCGCCATTTCCAGCGCGTCCAGCGCCAGGTTGATGTCGGCGCCATTCTTGTCGCCGCGCGGCGTCAGGTCGCGTTGTACCATCAGCACCGCGTTCTGGGTCAGGGTGCGCGTCAACTCGCCCGCCCGCTTCCAGTTTCCATATGCGATTTTGGTGACGACTTCGCCGCGCTCCTTTAGCGCTTCCAGAATCAACGCCAGGTCAAAGTCCCGGCCCAGGGTGCTGCGCACGCCAATCTGGATGTTGTCAAAGTCAATAAATACGGCAATTTTCAGTTTTTCTTCGTTCACAGGTTTGGGGGCCTGCAGCCGCGCTTGCACTCGTGTACGTTTTCAAACTCGGCGGCCAGGCATTTTCGATTCGCGCATGGCAAAAACGGACTTGCGGCGCATGCGTCAATTCAATCCTACCACAGTTGGCGCGCCACGAACCGGTCGGGGGTGGGCTAAAATGGGGCCTATGACTGCCATCCCTGCGTCCCGTGCCTCCTTCGTTTCCTTGGCTATGGACTTGGACCGGGTCGAGGCTCTCTCCGCCGATTTGGAGCGCATCGCCGAGGACCGCCCCGCTGACGCCCTCATGCGCGATCTGGTCGGCGTGTTCAAGGCCCGCGTGCCCCATTACCATTGGGTCGGCATCTACCTCATCGAAGGCCAGGAACTCTGGCTCGGCCCCTTTGCCGGCAAGCCCTCGCCCCACGTCCGCATCCCCATCGGCCAGGGCATCTGCGGCGCCGCCGCCCGCGCCGGCGAGTCCATCGTTGTGGACGACGTCAACCAGGACGCCCGCTACCTCGCCTGCTCGCTCGATACCCGCTCTGAAATTGTGGTCCCGATTCTCGACGGCCGCCGCGTGCTCGGCGAAATTGACATTGACAGCGACCAGCCCAACGCTTTTAACGAGCACGACCAGGCGCTGCTCGAACGCGCCGCCTCGCTGATCGCCGGCGCCATTCACCGCGCCTCCCCCAAGCCGCGCTGGGAATCTCCAGAGTTGGTGCGCAGTTAGCCCGCTGGCCGAGGCCGAAGCCCCGAGCGGAGCCGGCACGCCGGCCGAAACGCCTGATGCCGCCTACGGCCGCAGCCTCGCCCACGCCCAGGCCGCCGCCGCCCACGCCCGTCGCCACGAAATCCGCCTCGCCTGGGCCAAAATCATCGCCGTGTTCGCTTTTCTCGCCCTGGCCTGGGCCAGCGTAATTAGCCTCGCCTTCGCCCCCCTCTGGCTGCTCCTGCCCCTCGCCGCGCTGGTGTACCTGTTCATCGCCCATGGCCGGGCCATCCTCGACCGCGAGCGCGCCGATCGCAGGGTGCGGTTTTACGAGCGCGGCATCGCCCGCCTCCGCGCCACGCCCGCCGACGCGCCCGCCGGCGAGCGCTTCCGCGATCCCCAGCACGTCTACGCCGACGATCTGGATGTCTTCGGCCCCGGCTCGCTGTTTCAACTGCTCTCTACCGCCCGCACCCCCATGGGCGAAGAACGCCTCGCCGCCTGGCTCCGCGCCCCCGCCGACGTGGCCACCGTGCGCGACCGCCAGCGGCGCGTCGCCGAGCTGCGCCCGCAGTTGGATCTGCGCGAGCGCGCCGGACTACTAGGCGACGAACTGAAGCTGCGCCTCGAACCCCGCCGCCTCGCCGCCTGGGCCCAGGCTCCGCCCCGCTTTCTCGGCCGTCTCCCCCGCGTCCTCGCTGCGCTGCTGGCGGCGGCTCCGATCGCCGC
>JANWLQ010000040.1 GCA_025450725.1 Terriglobales bacterium | reverse complement strand
GCAACGCCGTCGTGGCTCCCATCGCGGCCTTGGCCGCGTTGATCGCGGTCGATCTGCACCGCCCCATCACCCCCGCCACCTAGTACAATAAAGATTCCCACGCTGCTATGCAGATTTTTGGCGCCTACGCATTATTACTGGCCTTCGTGCTGGCTGTTTACGGCATCCTGGCCGGAATCGTCGGCCTCGCCGCCGGCCACAAGCGCCTGCAGGCGAGCGCGCAGCGCGCCAGTCTGATGGTCTTTCCCGCCGTTCTCGCGGCGGTCATTTGCCTGCTGGGCCTCATCTTCCACAACGATTTCAGCGTCGCCTACATCGCCGAGCACAGCAACCGCGCGCTGCCGTTCTATTACAAATTCGCCGTGCTCTGGAGTGGGCAGGAAGGCTCGTTGTTGTTCTGGAGCCTCGTGCTCAGCGGCTACGGCTATATCGCGCTATTGACCTCGGGTCGCCGCCATCCACATCTGCGCGGGCTGGTGGCGATCATTTTGAGCGCCATCCAGGCCTTCTTCCTGCTGCTCAACAATTTCGTCGCCTCGCCATTTTCCTCGCTGCCCGTCGGCACGCCCCTCGACGGCAGCGGCCTCAACCCGCTGCTTCAATACACGCAGATGGATATCCATCCGCCCATCCTGTATCTCGGCTACATCGGCTTCAGCATCCCGTTCGCCTTCGCCCTTGCGGCCCTGATCAAGCGCGCCCCCGGCGATCGCTGGATTCAAGTAACGAGACTCTGGAGCATGATCGCCTGGGGCTTCCTCACCGTCGGCATCGTGCTCGGCGGCTACTGGGCCTACAAGGTATTGGGATGGGGCGGTTACTGGGCCTGGGATCCGGTCGAGAACGCCGCCTTCCTGCCCTGGCTCACCGGCACCGCCTTTCTCCACTCCGTCATGATGCAGGAGAAGCGCGGCATGCTCAAGGTCTGGAACGTCTGGCTGATCTTCGCCACCTTCCTGCTCACCATCTTCGGCACCTTCCTCACCCGCAGCGGCATCGTCAGCTCGGTGCACGCCTTTGCGCAATCTTCCATTGGCAACTACTTCGTTGTCTTTCTGGTGACCATCGTCGCCGTCTGCCTGTTTACATTCATGCGGAATCGGCGCGCGCGGCGCAGCGCCAACCAGCTTGAAAGCACCGCGTCGCGCGAGAGCGGTTTCCTCTTTAACAATTTCGTTCTACTCGTCGCCTGTTTCGCCATTTTGTGGGGAACGCTGTTCCCGGTGCTCTCCGAGGCCATTCAGGGCGAGAAGATTTCCGTCGGCCGCGAGTTCTTCGACCGCATCAATATCCCGCTCTTCCTCTTCCTGATTTTTCTGACCGGCGTCGGGCCTCTCCTCGCCTGGCGCCGCACGTCGTTGGGCAGCCTGCGCCGCAACTTCCAATGGCCGGCCCTCTTCGGCGTCGCCATTGTCGCGCTCTTGCTCGGGCTGGGCATCCGCGACGCCTACCCGCTCGTCTCCTTCGGTCTGTGCGGCTTCGTCGCCGCCACTATCACCAGCGAGTTCTGGCGCGGCGCGAGGGTCGTCCAGCGACGCGGCAGAAGCTTTCCGTCGGCGGTCGTGCACCTGACCATGCGCAACACGCGGCGTTACGGCGGCTACATCATTCACGTCGGCATTATTCTTATGGCAGTCGGCATCACCGGCTCGGCCTTCAATAAAGACGTTGAGGCGCCCATGCCCTACGGCGCCAGCATGCATATCGGCCCCTACCAGTTGACCTCGCAGTCCTATACGCAGGACGACAATGCCAACTTCTCCAGCGAAGCCGAAATCATCGAGGTGCGCCGCGATGGCCGCGACATTGCGACCATGTATCCGTCGCGTCGGTTCTATAAGGCTTCAAACCAAGCCCAGTCCATGGTGGCGATCCGCACCCGCCCGCTCGAAGATTTATACCTGGTTTACGCAGGCGACGATCCCACCTCGCAGCAGCCGATCTTGCACGCCTACCTTAACCCGCTAATTGTCTGGATATGGATCGGCACCCTGGTCGTGGTGTTCGGCATTCTCGTCGCCTTGCTGCCCAACCGCCGCGCCGACGCAACCCGCCCGCTCGCCGTGGGCGAGACTCGCGAGGTCGTGCATGCGTAAGACTCTCGTGATGCTGGTTCTGGTGCTCGCCGCCGGCGCCGCGCTCCGCGGCGACGACGCGCGCACGCGCCGCATCGGCGAACAGCTCATCTGCACCTGCGGCTGCACCCAAAACGCGATGACCTGCAACCACGTCGGCTGCCCGGTCGTGACGCAAATGCAGGCCGAGATCCGGCAGCGCGCCGCCTCGACCGACTCCGACGAATTGGTGTTGCAGTCGTTCGTGCAGGAGTACGGCACGCAGGTCATTGCCAACCCCACTCACGTCGGCTTCAACCGCATCGCCTGGATCATGCCCTGGGTCGCGCTCGGCCTGGGCCTCGCGCTCGTCCTGTTCTTCGTCAAGCGCTGGCAGCACGAGCCCGAGGCGGCCGGGATGGCGCCGCCGCCAACCGCCGTGCAAGCCCGCGTGCAAGCCGACATCGAAGCCGCTACCCGCGAATTCCGGGACTTATAATGATTGTCACGATCACCGCTTGCGCCGTTCTGACCCTGGCCCTGGGCTGGTGGATCTTCACCCCCACCCTCGACCGCGACGGGCTGTCCGACGACGCCATCCAGCAGCAAGCCCTCCGCGAGCGAAAGCAGGCGGTGTACGAAAACTTGAAGGACCTTCATTTCGAACACCTCGCTGGCAAGCTCACCGATGCCGATTTCGAGCGCACCCGCGAGATGCTCGAGCGCGAAGCCGCCACCGTTGTGGCCGCGCTCGAGGCCGCGCCCGATTCAAGCCAACCCTGAACCAATGATGAAATCGAGTCTCTGTCTTTTAGCTTTTGCCTTGATGCTTCCTGCCGTCGCCTTGGCGCAAGCGGGACAAAACATCACCGGTCAGGTCATGAATGCCTCCATCGGCAAGCCGCTGGCACACGCCGCCGTGACGCTGGTCCAGTTGCAGGGCGCGATGCAACCCGTCGCGACGACGACCACCGACGACACAGGTCATTACCGCTTCAGCCAGAACGCCGCCGGCCCCTTCATGGTCGAAGCCGATTTCCAAAAGGTTCCGTACTTTGCCCAGGTCACTGCCGGACAGAGCGAGACCAACCTGATGGTCTTCAACGTCAACGACGACGCCTCGAAGGTCGGCGTTGACGCCGAAATCATGGTGTTGCAGCCCGACGCCGGCCAGCTCGCCGTTGTGAACGAGTACCGCATCGAGAACGGTCTCACGCCTCCTGCCACCTTGGCGAGGCCGGGGGGCATCTTCCGCTTCCGTGTCCCCCCGGGGGCTCATGTTGACATGGTGCGCGTGGTCGGACCCAACGAAATGCCGCTCTCGCGCAATGCGACGCCCACCTCTCAACATGACGTTTACGGCGTTGATTCGCCGCTCCGGCCCGGCGAGACGCGCATCCAGGTTTCCTATCGCGTTCCCTATGCGGGTCTGAAGGCGGCGCTAAGTGAAACGCCGGTAGAGAAGCCGGCCCATTTCGAAGTCTACGTCCCCGGGCCGATGACCTTCCAGGGCGCCGGTTTCACCCAGGTCGGCGCGCAGGATGGCTACAACGTCTATGGCGTCGCCAACACACCTGTGGCGACCACCCTGACGTTCACCGTTGCCGGCGACGCCCCCATGCCCGCGCCTCCGTCGAATGCCGGAGCTGCGCCGGGCGCCGCAGGCGCCGGGCAAACCTCCAGCGCGGCGGCGCCGGCCGCCGCCCCTGCCGAAGCCGTGCCCACCCCCACGCTGCTCGAGCGCAATCGCTGGATCATCCTGGCGCTGCTGCTGCTCGCCGCCGCCGCTGGATTTGGCATCCTGCTGGCCCGTCCCGAAGAAACCGCCGCCGCAGGTGCCGCCACAGCGCCTGTGCCGGCATCCGCCCCGGCCTCGGAAATGAGCCGCCTGAAAGACGACCTCTTCCTGCTCGAAGTGCAGCGCCACACCGGCCGCATAGCCGACTCCGAGTACGACCAGCAGCGAGCGGCCCTAAACCGCCGATTGGATCAACTCGCGGGGCGCTAATGTCCCCCCTCGCCCTCTACTGGTTCCGTCTTGACGTTGATGCCTCGCCGGACGAGCGCGCGTGGCTCTCCCCCGAAGAACGCGCGCGCGCCGCTCGCTTTATCGTTCCCATGCACGGGCGCCGCTATGAGGCCGCCCACATCCAGCTTCGCCGCCTGCTCGGCCGCGAGCTGGGCCGCCCGCCGGGCGCAATCGAGTTCGCTTTCGGCACAAACGGCAAGCCCGAAGTGGCCCATTCGAGCAGCCTGCATTTCAACCTCTCCCACTCCGGCGACATCGGACTGATCGGCATCAGTCGCGAGCGCGAGCTCGGCTTGGATGTCGAAGCCGAGCGCCCCACGCTCGACGGTCTGGGCATCGCGCACCGCTTCTTCACCATCAGCGAAACGGCTTGGCTGGCTGCGCTCGCCCCCGCTGCCCGCATTCGCGGCTTCTGCCGCCTCTGGACCTGCAAGGAAGCTTGGATGAAATCCGGTGGCCAGGGCATGGCGCTGCCGCTTGACCGCGCCGAAGTTACGCTCGACGGCGCCGCGCCCGCCCGCCTCAAAGTCCAGGGCGCTGAGTTGTTCGTGCGCGAACTCGACCTGCTCCCCGGTTACTGCGCCGCGGTTGTCATGACGCGAGCGCCGGCGTCCATCACACTCGAGCCCGCAGCCAGCGCGCCTGCACCAGCAAAACCAGCACCGTGATCCAGAGCGAGAGCGCCATCGCCAACCCAACCAGCGGGTCGGCCGCCTGCAGATGCGCGCGCAACAACCACGCGATCAGCGCGCACGCGACGACCTCAAAACCGCCCGTCCAGTAGTACAGCGGGTAACGAAACAGCCGCGCCAGCGGCAAAAAGTGCAGCCCCACCACGATCCCCACCGCCGGAACAATCCAATCCGGCCGTCCTGTTGATGACAGCCAGTTGGCGACTGCCGCGATCACGCCGAACTCGATCAGAAAAATCCAACTGAACTGCCGCCCGATGGCGCGCGCCCGCGCGCGCTCTTCCGGCGTCGCCTCGGGCTCGCGCGCCCGCACCTCCCGGCTCGATATAATCACGCCGATGGCGCGCAGGGCCAATAGCGACGTGGGCAGTAGAACGCAGGTCGCGACCCAAAGCAGCGTCTGGGCGTCGAGCGCGACCAGCATCCAAACGCCGCCGAAAAGCGACAGAAACAGGCTGCCGATGCCCATGCCTTTGAGTTGGTCCGAGGCTTTAATCATGCGCGCTCTCCAGCATATCCTGTAGTGCCTGCCAGACCGTTGCTACCTCCAGCCGCGTCATGCACCGGTGATCAATCGGGCAGTCGCGCAGTTTGCACGGGCTGCACGCAACGCCTTCTACCCTTAAAAGCCGCATCCGCCCGTGTTCCGCCAGCGGATACGTCTCGCGGTGATTGGTCGAGCCGAACAATGCGACCACCGGCGTTCCAACTGCTGCGGCCAGATGCATCGGTCCCGAATCGTTTGCCACCAACGCCGAGCTTGCGGCCAAAAGTCCGATGAGTTCAGTTAGGTTGGTCTCGCCCGCCAGGTTCACGCCCCCGCCGCCCCCCTGAACCCGCACCTGTTCCGCCAATTCGCGCTCCCCCTTGCCGCCGATGAAGGCGACCTGCCAGCCGCGCGCGACGCACTGCGCCGCGATGGCGGCGAATCGTTCCGGCAGCCACCGCTTCGCGGTTCCAAACGTGGCCCCGACGTGCACGGCAACCAGCGGTGCGCCGGCAAACCGCTCGCGCCAACCGGCGACGATTGCTGCGGGAGGATAGAGCATCACCGGCTGCTCGCCCTCGGGCAGCCGCTCAACCAAGCCAGAGCGCCGCAAAAGCTCGAGATAGTAATTCGATTCATGCGACCGAATCTCGTTCGCGCCCGGCGGCGCAATCGCTTGCTGCAACAACCAACTGCGCCGGTCCCGGGCGTACCCGCTGCGGCGTTTGCCCCGCAGCGCCATCCCTACCAGGGCCGAATAAAACGAATTGGGAAAAATCGCCATCACATCGCCGGACGCGCGCCCAACTCGCAGCGAAGGCGGTTCCGGCAGCGGCGAGACGCGCAATCCTAATTGGGTAAGCTCGTACACCGGCGCCACCCCGCGCCGCGCGTACACGTGCAGCGCGGCATCGGGGTGGCGCGCGCGCAAAGCCGCCAGCGCCGGCAGCGACATGACCGCATCTCCCAGCCAGTTCGGCGCGATGATGTCAATATTCATAGCTTGCACGCGCTCAGAGCCAAATCGAGCAACTGATCCATGGCGGGTATCTCCATCGTGATCGAAACGATGGCGAGTGGTTCAAGCCTGGCGGCCCCAAGATTGACCTCGTCCTTGGCCGTGGTGATGAAGCCATCGGCCGAGACCGTGCCGGCTTCCTTCCGCAGCCGCGTGATGTCGCGCGCGTTGTAGCGGTGGTGATCGCGGAAGGCGAGGCGTCCGCTCGGCCTAACCCCCAATTCTTCGAGTGTGCGCCAGAACGACTCCGGCCGTCCCAGCCCGCAAAACGCGAACGGACGCCGCGCCGCAAGTGAAAGGGGCACCGCTCGCTTGCGCGCCGAAAAAACGGAACCCTTGACGAACCGCCGCGCCGCCTCCGGCAACTCGCCTTCGCCCATCCACAGCGCAGCGTCGGCGCGCGCCAGCGCCGAAAGCGGTTCGCGCAACCGCCCCGCCGGCAGCAGCCGGTCGTCGAGGTCGCCGGGCGTGACCAGTACCAGGTCAAACGCCCGCGCCAGTTGACGGTGTTGAAACCCGTCATCCAGCAAATGCACGCGCGGATGGAAGCGGTATTCGGATTCCATCCCGGCCCGGAATCGGTCGGCATGGATCATAACCGGCGCCTGCAGCGCCGAAGTCATCAACTTGGGTTCGTCGCCCACTTCGACAACATCTTCATCCCCGGTTTGTGCGATCGCGAGCCCGCGGCGCCCGCGTCCGTACCCGCGCGTGAGCACGTCAAAGCTAAGCCCGCGCCGCCGCAGAGCATGCCCGAGCGCGATGACGGTGGGCGTCTTACCGGTTCCCCCGACGCTGAGATTACCGACGCTGATGACCGGCGCGCCGAGGCGGGCAACGCCCAGGCGGCCCGAGGCATAGCCGCGCTCGCGTGCCTTCACCAGTTGCGCGAAAATGTGCGATGCCAAAGTGGCCATAACGGCCGATATCCGCCGCGGGAATATTAGACGCGCACGTCAACCACCGGCGCGCCCTTCCCGCACAGCGGACAATCCTTCGCCTGCCAGTAATGCGGGTCGAGCGTAAGCAGCTTGAACAACGGCAGATCGGGAAACTCGGCGCTATTCTCAAACGGCTGGTGCACGAGCACGGCCAGCGCCAGCACTTTGGCGCCCGAGGCCTCCACCAGCTTCCGCAGTTGCGTCAGCTTCTTGCCCGTGCGCAGGATGTCGTCCACGAGAATAACCCGCTCGCCGGAATGAATTTCGAGAAATTGCCGCAGCGCCAACTGCCCGTCGTCGTCTTTCTCGGCCCAGTACGTCTGCTTGGCGCGCAGCGCCTCGGCGACACCGAAGGCGACCGGCAGCCCGCCCGTGGCGGGAACGACGACACTGACGTTGGGCACGGCCCGGCGCACGCCGTCGTCTTTACGGAGCCGCCGGCTGAGCGCCACGCTCAGCATT
>JANWLQ010000039.1 GCA_025450725.1 Terriglobales bacterium | reverse complement strand
CCTACAATGATTGCGCCTATGTTGGCGAAGGCGAGCAGCCTGGACGCGGACGCGCGTCGCACCGGCTTGGGTGTGCTGGCCGAATTGCTGGCGGCGGACAAACAAAAACAGTCGGTCGCCGCAATACAGCGCACGACCATAAAGCACTTGATTATTAATGCGACCGGCGACAACGATTATGGCGTGCGGTCCGAGGCAATCCGGAACTTGGGACTGATTGGCGACGCAAGCGATCTTCCTTTGCTCCACAGATTGGAAGCTGACCAAAAGCCCGGCGACCTCGCTATTCGACTCAATGCGAAAATGGCGATTGAAAGGATTCAGCACGCTGGGCAGTAGTGCGGGGGCGGTCTTCGCCGCGTTAGCACTGCTTCTAACTGCCGCATCCCAGGCGCCTGCGGGCAATCTCCCCGACGAGTTGACACGGCTTAGATCACCGAATTTCGCAACCCGCTCGGCCGCATTTGGCGAAATTGCATATCACACGCCGGGCGCATTGTCGAAGCCCGAAGTTGTAGCTGCGATCGTCGGGCTCTTGCAGCGTGAAGCCGAACTTTATGTTCAAGGAAAATCGGACTCTGAGTCGTATCGCTACTACATTTCCGACATTGTCGCGGTGGTAATGAAGGTGGCGGACGAGCCGGGCGGCGCGGGTGCCGCGGCGGCTGTGTTGGGCGCGCCCTTTTACGAGGATCGCGAGGTGACGTCTTGGTTAGCGGACCGTGACAGCGCGATTGCCACAGAGCTGCAGGAAACCGGCGAACGTGGGGGGTACTACCAGCGGGCCAACGCAATGGGGGTGATCGCCGCGATCCTATGTCCCGGTAGCCGGGCCCCTTCGATTACGGCGAGCGAACAAGCGGAATTCGAGCACCTCGTGCGCGCGACAGCGATGGATGCGCGACCTTCTGAAGGGGGCGCGCGCGATGCGGCGATTCATGCCTTGCGCACGATTCACGACCCGGCAGATCTCCGCCTCATCAAAGGTATTGCCGCCTCGCCGAGTTCACCCTCGGCCGTGCGCATCGAGGCTCAAATTGAGGTCGCAAACTGGAACAGGTTTGACTGTGGCCACTGAAGAAATTCATTGCGAACGAGCCCGCGGACGACAGCGATCAGCGTATGGCGCCGATGTGCCAAAGGTCACGTTTGTCGCCGCCGCGCTTGCATTTTTTCTGGCATTACCCGGTTCGACAACAGCACAATATAAGTCCGGGCCAGCAGCTCTGCACCACGCGATTGCCACGCGTAGCACCCAAGCGCAAAGTGCATTCGATAGGGGTCTGGCGTTGGTGTACGCGTTCAACTTCGCTGCCGCCGAGAGAGCGTTCAGCCAGGCTTCCACGCTCGACCCATCGGCCGCGATGCCGTATTGGGGTTTGGCGCTCGCCGAGGGGCCAAACTATAACGCTATGCGGCCAGGCATGGCAATGGAACAGGCAGCAAGCGCCGCACTGGCAAAGGGTCGCGATCTTGCAGCGGGGTTGGCACCCGGGCCCGAAACAGCCGAGGAGCGAGCGTATATCGAAGCATTAACACTGCGCTTCAGTTGCGCACCGCGCGCCAACTATCCCCAGCTTGAGGCCGCGTACGACAAAGCCATGGGTGAACTGAGCGCGAGTCATCCCGATGACCCCGATGCAGCAACCCTGTTCGCAGAAGGTCTGATGGAGCAGCGCGCCTGGCAATTTTGGGACGCGGCGGGGACGCCGGGCCCAGAAACGCGGAAAATTCTTGAAGTACTCGAATCGGTTTTGAAGCGATGGCCTGATCATCTCGGCGCCAATCATCTTTACATCCACGCCGCGGAGGCTTCGCTCGAACCAGCGCGCGCGCTCGCCAGCGCGCGACGCCTCGATCAACTCGGCGCCGGCGGCTTTGCCGGGGATGGCCATCTTCTGCACTTGCCGGCGCACATTTTTGTTCGCACCGGTGATTTCCGCGCCGCCGAGAATGCCACGGTTGCCGCCGCTGGTAGTGATCGCGCCTACGTCAGGGCCCACCCAGAGGATGTGCGCTACCGCGATGGGTACGCCAAGCATAACCTTTCGTTCTTGGTGTACGCCGCATCCATGGATGGCGACTATTCGGCCGCGTTGCGTGCCGCAGAGGAACTGGACGACGGCGCCCCGAGTAGCGATCCAGTTGCTAGATTGCGCGTCTGGCTGCGGTTTGGCCGATGGGGGCAGATCCTCGATTCAGCCTTGCCTGCGAATGCGAGCACTGGCACTCTTTTGTACTGGCATTATGCGCGCGCGACGGCATTCGCAAGTGATGGTGATGCGGCAAAGGCGATGCTTGAGGAACGCGCGATTCGAACCGTGCTCAATGCGCCGACGGTGGAAATCGGATCGCCTGCCATTCCGAAGCAAGCATTACATGCCCTGACTATCTCCGCGATTAACGGCCGAGTTGCCGCCGCCCGAGGCAACATGGCCTTCGCGCTCCAGCAGTGGGGGCAGTCCGTCGCGGCAGGGGACGCACTTGGCTATCGCGAACCGCCCGCGTGGTATCCCGTGCGCGAATCACTGGGAGCGATGCTGTTACGGGCCGGGGAGCCACAGAAAGCCGAGACCGTGTTCCGGGACTGCCTGGAGCGGGTGCCGGGCGACGCGCGGGCGCTTTTCGGAGCTTGGCAAGCATTGGCGGCGCACAATCGGCCGGTCGAGGCGGAAGCGATGCATGAGAGATTTCTGTCAGCGTGGAAGGGTGGCGACCTGCGGCTTACAGATTTTTAGCGGTTTTCCGATCTTGTACTTGGAATCCGTTCCTCAGTGCGAATCTTCGTCGCGCATTTCTTGACCAGGGTTTGGGACAGGGGCTTCAAGTTTGCGGGCGCGGGCGGGGTGGGGGCCAGGTGGCCAACTTGCCGCAGCGGCAGCTTTAGCTTCGGCATGCATGCGGGCCAGCCAGGCTCTGCCCGTTTCGCCTTTGGGGCGTTTGGACACCGATGGGCAAGGGGGACCGGCGACGCGCAAGCGGGGAATCCACCCTGTTCGAGCTGGGGCCCGGCGCGTCGCCGGTAGGCGGGAACGGGTCACAGTTTTCCGCCTTTGCCCGTAGAACGGTGCACGGGGGCAAACTTGCAGGGAATATTTTGGCCTTTTTTTGTGAATCGAAAGCGCGTGGCGCAACGTCTTAAGGGCTGTTAGGATGGTGCTATGGCGTGGGGTATAACAACCCGGGTTGGGCCGACTTCGGACGCGAGCCATGGCTTTTCCGCGGAGGAGTCCGCCTCGCTACTGGCCGAGGTCGAGAGCAAGTATCTTGCCGCCGACGCGGCGCGCAGCCAACGCATCAGTTTCCGAACCCGCCTGCACTTGGAAGAGTTGTTGCTGGCCCGCGCCTGCGCCCGGGGCGACGAAAACGCCTGGGAGATTTTTTGGGATCGTTACCAAAGCAAGCTGCGGGTGGCGGCGCGCAGCCTTACCCACAACACCGAAGCCGCCAACGAACTGGCCGATGGCCTGTTCGCCGAATTGTTCGGCCTGAGAACGCGCGAGGGCAAACGGGTTTCCAAGTTGGAGTCGTACATGGGTCTGGGCAGCCTCGAGGGCTGGCTGCGCACGTTGCTGGCGCAGGCCCACGTGGACCAATGGCGACACAACCGCCGGCTGGTTGAATTGGACGAAAACGATCACCTGCGCAACTTACTGACGCCACCCAACCAGAACCAGGGCGAGACGGTTCCGGCGGTTCGCGCCCAGCTCGAGGGAGCGTTGGAATCGGTATTGGCCTCGGTCGCTCCGGACCAGAGGCTGCTGCTCAATTTGTATTTTCTCGACGGGCAGACGCTGGCCCAAATCGCCGGCCTTCTGCACGTCCACGAATCCACTGTAAGCCGCCGCCTGGACCGGCTGATTACGCAGCTGCGCAAACAGACGCGGAAGGAGCTGGGCCGGAACGGCATGCGCTCACGCGCCGCCGATGAGGCGATGAACACCGATCCGCGCTGGCTCTCGGTGGACCTCAGAAAATCACTCGCCGCCCATGGAACATCGCATGTTTACTGAAAGCTGCCGCCATCTCGACGCAAACGTGCTCAGCGCCTATCTTGAAGGCGGGCTGAATAAGCAAGCCCGGCGCCGAGTGCAGGCGCACTTGGGCGACTGCGCCGAGTGCCGGCGGTGGACGTTGTGCGCCCAATCCTGCACGACTCCTGGACCGATGGTCCAGGCGCGGAGCCGGCGTTTAATTTGGATGGCGCCGCTGGCCACAGCCGCCAGTGTGACGTTGGTTGTGAGCGCGGTGTGGTTGGTTCGTCCGACTACGGTACAAGCGCCGACCGAGCGGGCAGGGGTAGCCGCATCCGTTGCGGCCACGCCGGCGGCCACCAAAAGCAAGCTGCCGCCGGCGCCGCGGGTGTTGCCGAGCCGGCATCTGAGAGCCCCCGCCCCGACAACACTCGCCGGGGGGGAAACGGAGCGGCTGTCTCTGCCGCCGGCCACGAGCCCAGTCGGCGGCGAGTTGCCCGCGGCGATTGACTTCACACCGCTCATGACCGGCTTCCAGGATCAGGCGCCGATGGGTGTACCGCGCGCGCAACTCGCGTCGTTTACCGATCCGCACGGGACAATCGCAACCGATGCCGCGTTGCCGTTGGCGCCGGATGCGGCGACGCCCTCGGCGACTGCCTTTCCCGCCTCGCCCGGGGTGAGCGGCTTTGCCGGTTCGAATTTTACTGGCGCCAACACGTTGAGCCGCGTGAACCACGACGCCAACGTCGGCGGGCCGATGGCTCCCGCTGTGAGCGCCGGCTTGGGTTGGGCGATTTCACGCGGCGGGCAAGTTGTGCGCTCCATCGGCAGCGGCATGTGGGCCGCGGTGCCGCTGGTACCGGGGGTGCGCATTCACGCGCTTTCGGCTTCGGATTCGAACATTTGGGCGGCGGGACTTTCAAACCAGGTTTACGTCTCCCAAGATCACGGCTCGCATTGGCGCGTGGTGCATCTGCCTTCGATCGGAAACCAGACCGCGCCCATTCAGAGCATTGTCTTCAGTGACGCGCATCATGGAATGATTACCGCCGCGAACGGCCGCGTATGGCAAACCAGCGATGGCGGCAATCAGTGGACGATCGTCAAGCATTGATCGGCGCGGGCCCCGCCCGGCTGCCGCCGGGCACCCGCTTACGTCGCTGTAGGTTGCCAGCTCGCGGGGATTCATGCCCGCTCGCTCAGGCACAATAGAGCATGCGTTGGCTGGAAACCGCGTGCGGGTGTGTGCTGATTCTGATCGTGCTGCGGGATGCATTCGAGACGATGATCCTGCCGCGGCGGCTGAATGGACGGCTGCGCTTCACCCGCTTCTACTACCGCCTGGGATGGCCGCTGTGGGCGTGGTTGGCGCGGCACCTGACGCGGGGCCGGCAGCGTGAAACCACGCTGAGCCTTTTCGGTCCGCTCTCCATGCTGCTGTTGTTTGTGATTTGGGCAGTGGGCCTGGTGTTCGGCTTCGCGCTCGTCTATCTGGGACTCGGATCGCCGCTACAAACCAGCGAACCGCTGCGCGGCCTGGGAATGGACCTGTATCTGAGCGGCACCATGTTTCTGACGCTCGGTTTGGGCAACGCCGTGCCTCACACCAACCTCAGCCGCACCCTGGCGGTGTGCGAGGGGGGTATGGGCTTTGGCTTCGTGGCGGTGATCATTAGCTACCTGCCAATTCTCTACGGCGGATTTTCCGCGCGCGAGAGCAATATCTCGATGCTTGACGCCCGCGCCGGTTCGCCGCCGACCGCTTCGGAACTGCTGCGGCGGCACGCGCACGACCGAGCGCAGCTCCAAAGCTACCTGGCCGAGTGGGAACATTGGGCGGCACAGTTGCTGGAGAGCCAGATTTCCTATCCGGTGCTGGGGTTTTTCCGCTCCCAGCACGTCAACCAGTCGTGGCTGGCGGCATTGACCACGGTACTCGACGCTTGCGCATTTGTGATCGCGACGGGAGACGACGCCTGCACACGGCAGGCCCAGCTCACCTTCGCCATGGGCCGGCACGCCGTGGTGGATTTGGCGCAGATTTATTTGCGCCGGCGTCCGACCGAAGTGCGCGAGCGTCTGACGAACGCCGATTTAGAACGACTCCGGGGTGAGCTCGCGGCGGCGGGGTGGGGGGTGAGCATGGACGACACGCGCCGCCATCGCCTGCTGCAGTTGCGCAACCTTTACGATTCGCATGTGCAGAGCATCGGCCTGGCTCTGGAACTCGAGGTGCCGGCCTGGATCGGGAATGCGGACCATCTCGACAACTGGCAGCGCAGCCCCTGGGACAAGAGTCCGGCGCCGGATATTCGCTCCCATTATTAGGACCGAGTCTAGGCGGCGAGTTTCCGCGCCACCGCGACAAGCGTAGCCGCTCCGGCGGCGGCGGCGCCAATGGTGATCCACTGGTTGCCGCTGGGGCGGTGGGTGGCGAGCCAGAACTCGCGGCTCGCGGGCGAGGCGCGATGATCAAAGGTTCCGTGGGCGCCGCGGTCGCCTTCCACCGGCCGCCAAAGGTTGTCGGGACGGTTCGGGTCTTCCGGTTCATCGGTCTGCTGCGCGGCGTAGCCGGTGCGCGCGAGGTAATGATCAAGCCAGCCGGGCGCCAGCTTGTTGCCTTCGATGGCCTCGACGGTTG
>JANWLQ010000038.1 GCA_025450725.1 Terriglobales bacterium | reverse complement strand
GCATCAGGCTCGACCGCCTTCTCGACCAGCGGCGGCAAGGTGTGGGCGGTGGCGTAGTCGTCGTGAATGCGGGTGAAGCGGCGGGCCTGGCGCTGCCAGTACATCAACTCGGCGTCGTAACGCACCAGGATATTGCCCATGAAATAGGGCGTGTTTTCTTCGAGCCAGAGGGCGCGGTACTGGTCGCGCAATGATGATGATCCATCACGGAGATCCTGCAAGAGGCCGTTAATCGAATTAATCCGGCTCAGGGTGTTATTCACGACGCGCCGGTTTTGCGGGTGCGCGGCGGCATCGTTGTAAAGCTGGGCGATGTAGGCGGCGTAAATCGCCTTTTGGCCGACGTAATCGAAGCGGCGCGCGCCGAAGGCGACCTCGTCGAGCAACTCGTGATTGCGGCGCGCACCGGCGCGATTTTGGGCGAGCGAGGCGATGACGTCCTCGGCCAGGAGGCGAACCTGGTGAGCGACCGGGGCCATGCGTGCGTAGAGGGCCTGACCCTCGGGGCTGAAGGCGTCCTCCCAGGTGAGCCAATCTGTGGCGCCGTTATGAATCGCCGCGCGGAGTTGGATTTGCAGCGTGGTCAGATCTTGAATCTGCTGATTGAAGGCGTGTCCGTCGGCGCGGTACATGGCCCAGTCGTAAGCCTGCTGGAAGCGCGCCTGGTCGGGTACGTCTTCCCAGCCTACGGCGGCACCATCGGCGAAACCGTACCAGGCGAAAGCGAAGAAGCTCTCACCATCGTCGTTCCAGTTGGTGTTGATGAGGCCGGTAGAGCCGAGGCTGCGGCCATCGCGGACAAAGTCACGGATGTTGGGGACGGCGGTGGCGTAATCGGGGAAGATCTGATTCCAGTTGCTGACGCCGGGCGCGACCCAGGTTTCGAGACCGGCCTTGGTGAAGGGTTCGATTTCCTTGACGTAGGATTTTTCGGCGCTGTAGACCCAGGGCACGGCGATCATGTCCTTGGGCAGTTGCGGGAGCAATTCCGGGTGCGCCTGGGCGATGTCGCCCCAGAACAGCACCTTGCGGTGGTAGGGCGCCAGGCGCTGGTCAATCGCTTTCAGATAGTCGAGGTAAAGAGGGCCGGGGCCTTTTTCGGCGAGCATGGCTTGCGAGCGTCCGGTGCCGAGTTCTGCGGTTTCGTCGGCGCCGATGTGGAGAAATGGGCCGGGGAAAATGGGCGCCAACTCGGCAAACATTTTGCCGATGAAGTCGAGCGAACCGGGAGCGGCGGGCGAGAGCAATCCGCCATAGGGCAGTTCGTTGAGATCCTGATAGCGCTCGGATTGCAAGCCCAGGTGAACGTGGCCGAACGCTTCCTGTTCGGGGATCACGGTGACGTGGTACTGCGCGGCGTAGGCGACGATCCGCGCCGCCTCGTCGGGCGTGATGGCGCCGCCGGCCGCCGACCATAGCGGCAGGGTGCGGTAGTCAAACGTGTTTTCGAAGTACATGACGTACACGTTGACTTTGAATTCGGCGAGGAGCGCGATGTCACGCTCGATCGAGGTCAGCTTCGAAATCGGTCCGCGGCTGAGGTCAATTTGCACGCCGCGCCAACGCAGGGCGGGCCAGTCTACGATCTGCGCGGCGTCCATGGTTGCGCCGCCCGCCGGGAGCGGATGGATCATTTGGCGGAGCGTCTGGGCACCGTAGAAAATGCCGGCGTCGCTTTGGGCGATGACCGTGGCCTGGCGCGGTGTGGCGAGCAGCACGTAGCCTTCGTCCTTTGCCGCAGCCGGAAACGTAATGCCGGCGTCGCGGAGCAGTTGCGCGCCGCGGGTTGAGTCTGCGCGGACCAGCGCCAGCGCGCCATTGGTGCCGCGGGACTGACGCGAATCGAGTTGATCCACTTCTTTCAGCTCGGACGCCAGTAAGCCGGCGGCGAAACGGTCGCTTGCGGAATCAGCCTCGACACTCAGGGTGACAATGCCCGACAAGCGCAGGCTCCCGGTTTTGGGAGTGAGCTGGCGGGGATAGGGGACCAGGGGCGGCACGGCCGCCGCGGCGGACAGCGTCAGGGCCAGGAGCACGCCCGCGGCGCGCGTGGTCATGAAGGACCTTGGCGCATGAAGGCGGGTATATCGAGATCTTCCTCGCTCGGCGGCGGCGGCGGCGCGGGCGCCTCGAGCGCGGCATGACTCGCGGCCGGCGCAAAGGCGGCCCGCGCGAGCGCCGGTTCCGGCCTCTCTTCCCTGCGCTTCTGAATGTACTCGGCCCGGAAGCCGGTGGCGATCACTGTGATCTTCACCTGATCTCCCATGGCCTCATTGAGCACCGCGCCGAAAATAATGTTGGCGTCCTCGTGCGCCGCGGCTTGGATGACGCTTGAGGCTTCGTTCACTTCCGAGAGCATGAGGTTGCTGGAGCCGCTGATGTTGATCAAAATGCCACGGGCGCCTTCGATCGAGGTGTTTTCGAGCAGCGGCGAGGCGATCGCGGCGCGGGCCGCCTCAACCGCGCGGTGCGGCCCGGTGCCGACGGCGGTGCCCATGATGGCATAGCCCATGCCGGCCATGATGGTCTTCACGTCGGCGAAGTCGCGGTTGATGATGCCGGGGATGGTAATGATGTCGCTGATTCCCTGCACCGCCTGGCGCAAAATATCGTCGGCGATGCGGAAGGATTCCATGAAGGGCGCGTTCTGGGCGACCAACAGGAGGCGGTCGTTGGGGATGGTGATGACCGTGTCCACCGCCTCGGCCAGTTCGCGCAACCCGCGCTCGGCCTGTGCCATGCGCCGCTTGCCCTCGAATTGAAACGGCTTGGTGACGACCGCCACGGTCAAGGCACCCAACTCATTGGCCAGCGATGCGATCACGGGCGCCGCGCCGGTTCCGGTGCCGCCGCCGAGGCCGGTGGTCACGAAGACCATGTCGGCGCCGTCGAGCACTTCGAGAATTTTTTCGGTGTCTTCGAGCGCCGCCTGGCGGCCGACTTCGGGGTCGGAACCGGCACCGCGTCCCTGGGTGAGCTTGGCGCCGAGCTGAATCTTGACCGGCGCGTGGGAGAGCTTGAGCGCCTGGTTGTCGGTGTTGGCGACGATGTAGTCCACCCCGTCGAGGCCGGCGGAGATCATGCGGTTGACGGCATTGCCGCCGCCGCCGCCGACGCCGATGACTTTGATGCGGGCGGCTGAAATTTCCTCTTCCTCAATCGAGACGCGGATGGGAGACAAGCGCATGGGGGTTTCCGAATTCACCGTGATCTCGATAGTATACTGGCCGCATGGCTGTCCTCAAGAGCGGAACGATCTGGAAAAACGGAAAAATGCTGGCTTGGGACGAGGCCACGATTCACGTACTTTCGCACGTGGTCAGCTACGGTTCGGCGCTGTTTGAGGGTGTGCGCTGCTACGCCACGCCAGAGGGCCCGGCCATCTTCAGGCTGCGCGATCACATGCAGCGGCTGCTCAACTCGAGCAAGATCTACCGCATAGACGCCGGCTCCACGCGCGAGCAGCTGGAGCAGGCGTGTCTCACTGTGATCGCCGATAACCGGCTACCGCAAGCCTACATTCGACCGATCGTTCTGCGCGGGTATGGCGCCATGGGCGTCGGGGTGAAGCCGGGCGATTGCCCGATTGACGTTTTCATCGCGGCGTGGGATTGGGGCCAATATCTCGGCGGCGCGGCGCAATCGGAGGGGGTTGACGTCTGTGTGTCGTCGTGGCGACGCATTGCGCCCGACACGCTGCCGGCGATGGCGAAGGCGGCGGCCAATTACATGAACTCGCAGTTGATCAAGATGGAGGCGTTTGCCAATGGCTACGCCGAGGGCATCGCGCTCGACATCAATGGCCAGGTGAGCGAAGGCAGCGGCGAAAATCTTTTCGCCTATAGCGCGGGCAAGCTGATTACGCCGCCACTCAGTTCCTCGGCCCTGCCGGGCATAACGCGCGATTGCGTGATGCGGATTGCCGGCGAAATGGGCATAGCGGTAGCGGAGCAAACGTTGCCGCGCGAGGCGCTCTATTTGGCCGACGAATTGTTTTTCTGTGGCACGGCGGTTGAGATTACGCCGATTCGTTCGGTGGATCGAATTGCGGTCGGCACGGGGAAACGGGGCGAGCTCACCGCCGCCATTCAGAAAAGGTACTTTGCGCTGGCCAAGGGCGAGGCCGACGACGCTTACGGCTGGCGCACGCCGGTCGCGCAAGCGGCAGAATCATCCGTTCGGTAGTGGCTGACAACGTACTCCTCCATCATGGCGATGAACTCCTGGGCCAGGCCCTCGCCGTGCAGAGTTTTCACCAGCTTGCCGTCTATGTAAACGGGCGCTTTCGGCGCTTCGAAAGTGCCAGGCAGGGATATACCCAGGTTGGCTTGGCGGCTTTCGCCGGGCCCGTTGACGACGCAGCCCATGACCGCGACGGTCATGGCCTCAACACCCGGGCGCTCCCGTTTCCACTCCGGCAGGCGGCGGCGGATGTGGCCTTGGATCTCTTCGGCCATGGCCTGGAAGAAGGTGCTGGTCGTACGTCCGCAGCCAGGGCAGGCGGTGACTTGCGGGGTGAAGGCGCGGAGTTCGAGTGATTGGAGAATCTGTTGCGCGACGCGCACTTCTTCGGCGCGGTCGCCGCCTGGCGCAGGGGTGAGCGAAACCCGGATGGTGTCGCCAATTCCCTCTTGCAGCAGCACCGCCATGGCAGCGGTTGAGGCTACGACGCCCTTTGTGCCCATGCCGGCTTCGGTAAGACCGAGGTGCAGCGCGTAGGAGCAGGCCGCGGCCAGTTTGCGGTAGACGACGATCAAATCCTGCACGCCGCTCAGCTTGGCGCTAAGAATAATGCGATTGGCGGGGAGGCCGTGTTTTTCCGCGGCACGCGCCGAATCAACTGCGGAGGCGACAATGGCCTCAATCATCACGTCTTTTGCCGGCAGAGGATCTCTCTGACGGGCATTGGCGTCCATCATGCGGGTGAGCAAGGCCTGATCGAGCGAACCCCAGTTCACACCGATGCGGACCGGCTTGTTATGGGTGATCGCAGCCTCGATCATGGTCTGGAAGTTGCCGTAGTCCTTGCGGCCGATGTCGGCGTTGCCGGGGTTGATGCGGTACTTGGCCAGCGCGCGCGCGCATTCGGGATATTTCGTCAACAGCAGGTGGCCGTTGTAATGGAAGTCGCCCACGATGGGCACGGTACAACCGGCTTTGGCCAAGCGTTCGGCAATGACGGGAACGGCTTGCGCGGCGGCTTCGGTATTTACCGTCACCCGCACCAACTCGGAACCGGCGGCGGCAAGTTGGGCGACCTGTTCCGCCGTGCGGGCGGCGTCGGCGGTGTCGGTGTTGGTCATGGATTGAACCACGACGGCGTGGCCGCCGCCGACCATGACCCCGCCTACGTTGACGCCGAGCGAATGTCTGCGCACCGGATCTAGTTCCTCATCACCACGGCGCGCACGATGTC
>JANWLQ010000037.1 GCA_025450725.1 Terriglobales bacterium | reverse complement strand
CGCCTCGGTCTATATGGATTTCAAGGACGTCAACGAGTTCCTGAAAGAACTCAACCGCCTGCTCCAGGCAAAAGACCCCCGCCACTCGTAAGTTATCCGCCTTTGCGGAAATCGAGCTCGGCTACCGCGCGTGGGTTATTGCGCCACTCGTCCCGCACCAAAACGTGCAGCTCCAGGAACACCCGCATGTCGAGTTGCATCTCGAGTTCCTGCCGCGCCGCTGTCCCGATCTGCCGGATCATCTCCCCGCTCTTGCCGATCAGAATGGCCTTCTGCCCCGGCCTCTCGCAAATGATCACCGCCTGTAGCACTCGCAATTGCCCAATCCGCTGTTTCTTGACCTCGTCCCGCTCGATCCGCACCGCCAGCGTATGCGGCACTTCCTCCCGCGTCAGCAGCATCGCCTGCTCGCGAATGCACTCGGCAATCATGAACTGCTCCGGCTGGTCGGTCGCCTGCCCCTCCGGATAAAACGGCGCCGCCTCCGGCAGTACCGCGATGATCTGCTTGACCAGCTTGTCGAGGTTCTTCCCCTTCAGCGCCGATATCGGAATCACTTCGGCGAACTCATGCCGCTTCTTGTACTCCTCAATAATCGGCAGCGCCGCTTCCGCGTTCGGCAGCAGATCCACCTTGTTGAGCAGCAGAAACGCCGGCGCGCCCGGCTCCCGCAAGAGATCAAGCGCCAATTGATCTTCCGCCCCAAACTTCCGCGTTATGTCGGCCATAAACAGGCACAGGTCCCGCCCCTCAAGCCCCGTGCGCACGCTGCGCAGCATCTCCCGGCTGAGGTGGCCTCGGCCCCGGTGTACGCCCGGCGTATCCACCAGCACAATCTGCCCCTCCGGCCGGTTCACAATGCCCAGCAAATGGGTGCGCGTGGTCTGCGGATGATGCGTAACGATCGCGACTTTACTACCCACCAGCGCGTTCACCAGCGTACTCTTGCCCGTGTTGGGACGCCCCAGAATTGTCACAAACCCGGCCCGAAAACCGGCGCTCATGAAATCGCCCTGGCAATTAAAAACGCGGCGCACGCGGCCACCCCGCCGATCACCGCCGTTTGCAGCGCGCTCCGCAGCGGCGGCGCGCCGCTGAATTTCCCCTTTACGAAACCAAATGCCAGTAGCGCCACGCCCGTTACCAAGATCGAAATGCGCAGCGCCGTCGCCACCGGCACCGAGCCAAAATACGGCGCCAGCGGTATTAACCCGCCGACGATGTACGCGCCGGCAATGGTGCCCGCGCTGGCGAGCGCGCGTCCCGGTTCCGGAGCCTCAAGTCCTAGCTCGAAGCGCATCATGAAGTCCCGCCATGCCACCGGCCTCTGCGCCAGCGCCGCGACAATGGCGTTGCCCTCGGCGTTGGTCATGCCGTACTGCTCAAACACCTCCGCCACCTCGCGCCGTTCATCGTCCGGACGCTCAATAATCTCCCGTTCTTCCCGCGCCAGTTCACTCGCGTAATGCTCCGCATCGCTCCGCGCCGCCAGATACCCGCCCAACCCCATGGCGATAGAGCCGGCCGCAATCTCCGCCAGTCCCGCTGTGACGACGATGCGGGTGGACACCGCCGCCCCCGACAACCCTGCCGCCAGCGCAAACGGCACCGTCAACCCGTCCGACATCCCGATAACCAGGTCCCGCACCGTCGCGCTCCCGGTAAAATGCTGTTCGTTATGCAAGCAATAAGCATAGCGTAGACAACCGCTTGCTACACTTAAAGTGATGCCGCGGGACGCTAATCGCCGGCTGGGACGGGTAGCCGGAATAGACATCCGGTTCCACTCCAGTTGGATCATTATCCTGGCGCTGATCGGGCTGACCCTGGGCGAGTACTTCCGCGCCTTTAACCCCGGATGGTCCGACTTTACCGTCGCTGCCGCGGCGATCATCACCACCATCCTGTTTTTCGTCTCGGTTGTCCTGCACGAACTCGCCCATAGCCTGGTCGCGCGAGCGCATGGACTGCCGGTGCACGCCATTACTCTATTTGTCTTCGGCGGCGTCAGTGAGTTGACCCGCGAGCCTGACGACGCCGTCACCGAATTTAAGATCGCGATCGCCGGTCCGCTGCTCAGCCTCCTGCTGGCCGGCATTTGCCTCGGCCTTGGAAGACTGGGCGGCCCCCACGCCCCCGTCGCGGCCGTGCTCAATTGGCTCGGCTACATCAACCTCGTTCTCGCACTTTTCAATTTGATTCCCGGCTTCCCGCTCGACGGCGGTCGCGTGCTGCGCGCCATTCTCTGGACCGCCAACAAGAACTTCCTGAAATCCACCCGCTGGGCCACCCGTGTCGGCAAGCTCTGCGCCCTTGCGTTCATCCTCTACGGCGTGATCGAGTTCTTCCAGGGTGCCGCGCTGAGCGGCCTCTGGCTGGCCTTCATTGGTTGGTTCCTGCTCAGCGCCGCCGAGCAAAGTTGGCGCGCTACCGCCGCCCAGTCGGCGCTTGCGAAATTCACCGTCGGCGATCTCGGCTCGCCCTTTTTCCCCCGCGTTGCGCCCGACGTCACGCTCGAACACTTCATCGAAGAACTCGCGCACGCCCACAACTACCGCGCCAGCCTGGTCATGGACGATGATGATCATCTGCTCGGCATCCTGACCGCCGCCGACCTCAACCGCATCCCCCGCACCGCCTGGGCCACCACCCGCGTCGCCGACGTGATGGTCCCCCGCGCGCAGATGGCCACCGTCGAGCCCACCGAAGGCCTGGTCTCCGCCCTCCAGAAAATGACCATGAACAACGTCGGCCAACTCCCCATCCTCGCCGGCGGCGCCGTCCAAGGCGTCGTCAAGCGCGACCGCATTCTCGAACTGCTCCACCAGCAGATGGGACCGGCCAACGGCTGATGCAGGATCTTCCCAGCCAATCCGCGGCCTTCGGCGCCCCCGGCATGCCGCCGCGCTGGACCCGCGGCGCCAAGGATGCGGTCGGCGCCGCTTATTCCGCTGCCAGCCGCGTCTGGTTCACACTGGCCCAGGGAACCCTGACCGAAATTTATTTCCCCACCGTGGACCGCCCCCAGGTGCGCGATCTGCAATACCTATTCAGCGACGGCTCGACCTTCATGGTGGGCGAACGTCGCGACCTCGACTCCTCCACCGAGAACCTGTCAAACTCGCCCGAAGCTGGCGCCGCTCTCGGTTATCGCGTCACAATGGACGACCGCCAGGGCCGTTTCCAGTGCCGCAAAGAGATCATTGCCGACCCGCACCTCGCTTGCGTGTTGATCAACACCTCGCTCACCATCGCCCCCGCGCTGACCCACACCTTGCGCGCATACGTTCTCTGCGCGCCCCACCTCGGCGGCATCGGCTGGCACAACAACGGCTGGGTCATCGAATCCGCGGGCCGCTGCCTGTTGCTCGCCCAGCGCGATGGGATTTGGCTAGCCATCGGTTCGACCGTTCCTCTCCGCCACGCCTCCGCCGGCTTCGTCGGCGCGAGCGACGGATGGAGCGACCTTGCCGACCATTTTCAGCCGGCCTACGCTTTCGATAATGCCCTCGATGGCAACATTGCCCTCTTCGCCGAACTCGACTTGGGCCAGCGCGATCGCCAGCATGAATTCACTGTCGGTATTGGCTTCGGCGACTCCCAGCATGCCGCTGTGAACACGCTGCTGCAAAGCCTCGACACCGACTTTGCCTGCAATCGCGACCGCTTCCTCGAGCAATGGTCACGCACCGTGCCCCACCGGCAGCCCCTTGAGTCCCAAACCTACGACGGCGGCAAACTCTACCGCCGCAGCGTCAGCCTCCTCCTCGCGCACGAGGATAAGACCTACCCCGGCGCCTTGATCGCGTCTCTATCCATCCCCTGGGGCGAAGCCAAGGGTGACGAGGACCTCGGCGGTTACCATCTCGTCTGGACCCGCGACCTGGTCAACAGTGCCACCGGACTGCTCGCCTCTGGCCACAGCGACACCGCCCGCCGTGCGCTCATCTACCTCGCCACATCCCAGCACCCCGACGGCGGCTTCGCCCAGAACTTCTGGATCAATGGCACGCCCTACTGGCAGGGCATTCAGTTGGACGAGGTAGCGTTTCCCATCATCCTCGCCTGGCGCATGTGGAAACGCGGCGCCCTCGGCGATTTTGATCCCTTCCCAATGGTCGTGCGCGCCGCCGGCTACCTCATGCGCCATGGCCCCGCCACGCCCGAAGAGCGCTGGGAAGAAGCTGGCGGCTACTCGCCCTCCAGCCTTGCCGCTTACATCGCCGGCCTTGTCTGCGCCGCCAACTTCGCCCGCTCGCACGGCCGCCATGCACTCGAAAAGCTCTGCCTCGAATACGCCGATTTCCTCGAAGCTCACGTCGAAGCATGGACGGTGACCACCAAAGGCAGCCTCCTTCAAGGCGTGCCACGCCATTACATCCGCATTAGCCCCGACGAATCTCCCGACACCTCCGAACTCCACATCAACAACCAGGCGCCCGGTGCCCAATCTGAATTTCCGGCCCGCGATATCGTTGATGCCGGCTTCCTCGAACTCGTCCGCTACGGTATCCGCCGGCCCGGCGACGCTCTTATGGAAGACTCGCTCCGCGTCGTTGATTCTGTTCTCAAAGTCGACACTCCCTTTGGCCCTTGCTGGAAGCGATACAACCACGACGGCTACGGCCAGCGCGCCGACGGTTCCGCGTTTGCCGATTGGGGGCAGGGAAGACCCTGGCCCCTGCTCACCGGTGAGCGTGCCCATTACGAGCTCGCTGCAGGCCGCGACATCGGCGGTTATATTCAAACGCTCGAGCGCTTTGCCAACCACCTCGGCTTGCTCCCCGAGCAGGTTTGGGATCAGCCTGATATGCCCGCCGCGTATCTATTCAATGGCCGCCCCACCGGTTCCGCCATGCCGCTCATGTGGGCGCATGCCGAATATATCCGCCTTCTCCGCTCCCGCGCCGACGGCGCCATATTTGACTTGATTCCTTGCGTCGCCGAGCGCTACCTGGCCTCTCGCCGCCGGCCGCCCTCGACCGTGGAAGTCTGGAAACGTGAGCGCCAGGTCGCGGCCATTGCCGCGCCCGCCACGCTCCGCGTCCAACTCGACCAGCCCTTCGTTCTCCATTTCACCCGCGACGGATGGGCCACCACCGAAGAGATGCCCGCCCTTCAAACCGAGTGCGGCTTCAGCTACGCCGATGTCACAATCGCCGCTGCCCAGCGCGCCCCCATCGAGTTCACCATGCGCTACGGCGATGCTTGGGAAGGCCGCAACTATTCCGCTAAAATAAACAAGTCATGAAAATAACCCCTGGAAAACTCAAAGGCCTCAATGCTGTTGCCGACAAACGCGGCGTTATCGCCGCCGCCGCCATGGACCAGCGCGGCAGCTTGAAAAAGGCCCTCGGCGCGAACGCCACTGCCGCCATGATGGAAGAGTTCAAGGTCGCCGTCAGCCGCCTGCTGACGCCCTATGCGTCCGCCATTTTGCTCGACCCCGAGTACGGCCTCCCCGCCGCCAAAGCCCGCGCCAAGAACGCCGGCCTGCTCCTCGCCTACGAAGAGAGCGGCTACGACAACACCCAGCCCGGACGTCTCCCCGACCTCCTCCCCCACTGCTCCGTTCGCCGCCTCCAGGCCGACGGCGCCGATTGCATCAAGATCCTTCTCTACTACACCCCCTTCGATTCCGCCGAGGTCAACGACATCAAGCACGCCTTCATCGAACGCATCGGGGCCGAGTGCCGCGCCGCCGACATTCCCTTCTTCCTCGAGTTCGTCGGCTACGATCCCGCTGGGGGCGACGAAAAAGGTCTCGCCTATGCCAAACAAAAACCCGAGATCGTCCGCGCTAGCATCGCCGAATTCAGCAAGGACCAGTACGCCGTCGACGTGCTGAAAGTCGAGATTCCGGTCAACACTAAATTTGTCGAAGGCGTTCCCGCATTCGCCGGGCAAAAGGCCTACTCCAAGGCCGAGGCCCTCGACCACTTCCGCGCCGCCGCTGCCGTCGCCCGCCGCCCCTTCATCTTCCTCAGCGCCGGCGTCAGCAATGCCGAGTTCAACCAGAGCCTGGCTCTCGCCACCGAGTCTGGTGTCAAGTTCGCCGGCGTTCTCTGCGGCCGCGCCACCTGGAAGGACGGCATATCTGTTTACGCCGAAAAGGGCCTGGGCGCCTTTGAGCAATGGCTCCAAACCAAAGGTCGCGAGAATATTGAAGCGGTCAACCGAAGCCTGCAAGGTGCCTCGCCCTGGTTTGCGACCTACGGCGTCCAGTCGGCGGCGGCGCTCGCCTGATGGCACTCGGCGTTTACCTCGCCGTCCCTTTCTGCCGTACCAAGTGCAGCTACTG
>JANWLQ010000036.1 GCA_025450725.1 Terriglobales bacterium | reverse complement strand
CTTGTTCGCGGGTACAGATGAGGGGTGGCATGAGGCGGAGCGAGTTGGGTCCGCAGCCGAGGATGAGAAGGCCGCGGGCGAAGGCGTCGTCCACGATCCGGTCGCGGGTGGCGGCATCGGGGGTACGTTTGGCTTGGTTACTGACGATTTCGATACCGATCATGAGACCACGTCCTCGTACCTCGCCGACCATTGGATGCGACTTGGGCCACCCTTGGATTCGTTCTTGGATGTAGGCGCCAACCTCGGCGGCGTTCTGAATCAGGCCGCCTTTGAGCAGTTCCAAGGTGGCTTCGGCGGCGGAGAGGCAGACGGGATTGCCGCCGAAAGTGGAAGCGTGGGCACCTGGAGACCAATCCATGATGGATTGATTGGAGAAGGTGACGCCGAGCGGCATTCCGCTGGCGATGCCTTTGGCGGAGCAGACGATGTCGGGAGAGACACCATGGTGTTCGATGGCCCACATTTTGCCGGTGCGACCGGCACCGCACTGGACCTCGTCGGCAATGAGGAGGATGCCTTCGCGGTCGCAGATGCGCCGCAACTCCTGCACAAAGGCTGAGGGAGGGACGATGTAGCCGCCTTCGCCCTGAATGGGTTCGATGAGAATGGCGGCCACTTCGTTGCTTGGGGTGGTGGTGTGGAAGAGGCGGTCGAGTTCCTCGAGGCAGGCGGCGGTGACGTCGGCGGCGCCGTGGGGCGGGCGGTAGGGATTGGGGTAGGTGATGTGGAAAAATCCGGGCAGGAGAGGGGCGAAGCCGGCGCGCTGGGTTTGCTTACTGGCGGTCATGGACATGGCGCCGAAGGTGCGTCCGTGGAAGCTGTGATAGAAGCCGATGAAGTAGGGGCGGCGGGTGTGATAGCGGGCGAGCTTGAGCGAGGCCTCGATGGCTTCGGCGCCGGAGTTGGAGAAGAAGAAGCGGTGGGGGCCGGGCATGGGGGCGGTGGCGGAGATTGATTCGGCGACGCGCACCATTTGGTCGTAGTAGAAATCGGTGCCCGACATGTGGATCAGCTCGGCGGCCTGGCGCTGGATGGCGGCGACGACGTGGGGATGGCAGTGCCCGGTGGAGCAGACGGCGATGCCGGCGGTGAAGTCGAGGAAGCGGTTGCCGTCGGCGTCAATGATGTACATTCCCTCGCCGCGGCGGGCGACGAGCGGGTAGCCGCGAGTGTAGGAGGGGGAGATGAGGTCGCGGTCGCGGGCGATGATGCGGGCGGCGTTGGGGCCGGGGAGCGGGGTTTTGAGAGCGGGCTGAAGGGACGCGGCGGATGTGGACATAAAGCCTCCTGCAATGAAAATGGGGACGGATCGTCGCCTCGGGGCGGCCGGGGGGCAGGAGGAACCTTAGTCGGAGCCGAACAGGCTGGGGCGAGCGGAAGCGGGACTGTGCGTGGGCATCAGGGCCGGAATCCGAATTGAGGTTTCGCGCGGCATTGATTGGCCTTCACTCCTATATTCGCCGATAACCGCGGAAATGGCTAGCTAGGTCTTTTGAGCGACCAGATTGGCGTAGTTGGCGGCATCCACATTGCCGCCGCTGAGGACGCAGCAGACGGACATCCCGGCGAAGCGCTTTGGATTTTCGAGCAGCGCGCCGACGGAGAGCGCGCCGGTGGGTTCGACCTTGAGATTGGCGTCGGAGAACAGGACGCGGAGGCCCTGGGCGATATTGGCTTCGCTGACCTCGATGATGTCGGCGACTTCGCGGCGGATGACCTCCCAGTTGAGCTTGCCGACGCTGAGGGTGCGGGCGCCGTCGGCGAGGGTCTGCGGTTCAATGGGGTTGGTGGCGATCGAGCCCTGGCGGAGGGAGCGGGCGGCGTCGTTGCCGATCGCGGGCTCGGCGCCGATGAGGGGCGTGGTGTTGCCGGCGCGGCGTAGGCCGCGGGCGATGCCGGAGATGAGTCCGCCGCCGCCGATGGGGACGAGGATCGCGCTCCAGGATTCGCCGCAGGCGGCGAGCTCGGCGCCGAGCGAGGCGTTGCCTTCGATGACGAAGTTGTCGTCGTAGGCGCTGGCGATGTAGGCGTCGGGGTTTTCGGCGGCGAGCTCGGCGACGCGGGAGACGCGGGTCTTGACGGCGGTATCCACCAGCGCGACTTCGGCGCCGTAGCCGCGAACGGCGTCAAGCTTGACCTTGGCCGAGGTGGTGGGCATGACCACCGTGCACTGCTTGCCGAGGAGCTGGCAGGCGTGGGCGAGTGCTTGGCCGAAGTTGCCGGAAGAGGCGGCGATGATTTTTGATTGCGGGACGTTGAGGGCGAGGTTGTAGGCGGCGCGGACCTTGAAGCTGCCGGTATGCTGGAAGGTCTCAGTGGCGAGGGTGACACAGATGCCCAGATGGCGGGAGAGGGCGTCGGGATGGAGAAGCGTGGTGGGGCGGATAGCGTGGGCGAGGGCTGGTGCGGGGCTGGGCATGGGGCTGCGTTATTCCTGAGGGAAGACGTCGCGGAATGGAACAATCACGCCGGGCAGAAGTTGGGGCTCGTCCCAGTGCTCATTGATGGTCCGGATGATGGGCGCGGCCGCGGCGGTGCAGTCCCAGCGATGCGCAACCTGAACTTCGGGATAGAGAAGCCACACGGCGTGTGTGCCAGCAAGCAGGTACTGCTGGGTTGTGCGTCGAACCGAAGGCTCGCGCTCAGATGGGGAGACGATTTCAATGGCGATGTCGGGCGGGATAGGAATGGGCAACTGCCGTCTAAACGCGCGCTGATAGTTGGCCGCAAAGACAATGGCGAGATCGGGGCGGCGGACGGTGGACGGGCCAAGGAGGAAATCAGTTTCGCTGGTCACGCGTCCGGCACCGGTTTTGGCCAATTGAACCCGGAGCTGTGCGTTCAGGAGATCGCGGATATCGTTGTGCTCCCAAGTGGTCGAAGCCGACACGATTAGTTGGCCCTCGTCGAGTTCGTAGCGGGGTCCGTCGGGCTCGTCGAGAGCCATGTAGTCTGCCAGAGTTGCGGCGGTTTTGCTGGCCACGGCATTGGGCTCCATTTAACTATTGTAAGACCCGATTATTTGCGGCGCCAGCGGGCGGGGGCGTTCTTGACGTCTTCAATCAGGATGCCATGGGACTCGAGTTGCTGGCGGAGGGCGTCGGCTTTTTTGAAGTCGCGGGCGGCGCGGGCGGCGGCGCGCTCTTCCATCAGGGCGTTGACTTCGGCGTCGCTGATTCCTTCCGATGAGGCTTCGTCGGGGGTTAGGACCTGGAAGATCTCGTCGAATTGGCGGAAGGTTTCGAGGATTGCCTCGCGGTCGGCGGTGGCAAGGGTTCCGCGGTCCAAGGCGATATTCGAGGTGCGGACTAGTTCGAAGATGGCGCCGAGGGCTTCGGCGGTGTTGAGGTTGTCGGCGAGGGAGGCGAGCATGGCTTCGCGGGCGGTCGCGATCGCGGGGTTGGGGTCGCCTGAGGGGGGCAGATCCGCGTTGCGGAGACGGTCTAAGAAGTTGCGGAGGCGGAGGAGCGAGGCGGAGGCCTGGTCGAGTCCCTCGAGGGTGAAGTTGAGTTGGCGGCGGTAAGGGACGCTGGCGAGCAGGTAGCGGATGGCCGAGGGGCGGTATCCCTTGTCGGTGAGGTCGCGGACGGTGAAGAAGTTGCCGAGGCGCTTGGACATCTTCTCGCCGTTGACGAGGAGGAACTCCATGTGGATCCAGCAATTGACGAAGGGGACGCCGGTGAGGGGTTCGACTTGGGCGATTTCGTTTTCGTGGTGCGGAAAGACCAGGTCGGTGCCGCCGCAGTGGAGGTCGAGGGTGGGGCCGAGGAGCTTCTCGGCCATGACGGAGCATTCGATGTGCCAGCCGGGGCGTCCAGGACCCCAGGGGCTGGGCCATGTGGGTTCGTTGGGGCGGGCGGCCTTCCAGAGGACGAAGTCGCGGGCTTCCTCCTTTTCGTACTCGTCCACGTCGACGCGGGCGCCGGCCTGAAGGCCGGCGATGTCTTTACCGGAGAGGCGTCCGTAGGCGGGGAAGCTGGAGAGACGGAAGTAGACCGAGCCGTCGCGCTCGTAGGCACAGCCGGCGGCGACGAGGCGGTCGATCCAGGCGACCATGTCGGGGATGCAGTCAGTGGCGCGGACGATGTGCTGGGCGGGGAGGATGCGCAGGCTGGCCATATCCTCGAGGAAAGCCGCAGTGTAGGTCGCGGCGTATTCGGCGAGGGGGCGGCCGGCTTCGTTGGAGCGGGCGATCATTTTGTCGTCGACGTCGGTGATGTTCATCACCGTGTCGAGGGCGAGGCCCTGGCTTTGCAGGAAGCGCTGGAGGATGTCAACGCCGACGAAGGTACGGAAGTTGCCGATGTGGCCGTAGTCGTAGACGGTCAGACCACATGTGTACATCCTTACGCGTCCGGGAGTGACCGGGGTGAAGGGCTCGACCTTGCGGGTCAGCGTGTTGTAGAGGGCAATCGGCATTGGGGCATGTAGGCCTACTTAGAATACCCGTGAAAAGGGCGAAAAAAGGGCACCTGCTAAACTTGAAGGATTGTGCCTTCGATTCGAAACATTGCCATTATTGCCCACGTTGATCACGGCAAGACCACACTGGTGGATGCCATGCTGCGCCAGAGCGGCATTTTCCGCAGTAACCAGGTGCTGACCGACCGGGTAATGGACTCGAACGATCTGGAGCGGGAGCGGGGAATCACCATTCTTGCGAAGAACACCGCCCTGTTTTACGAAGATACCAAGATCAACATTGTTGACACGCCCGGACACAGCGACTTCGGGGGCGAGGTGGAGCGCGGGCTCAACATGGTGGACGGGGTGGTGCTGCTGGTGGACGCGAGCGAGGGTCCGCTGCCGCAGACGCGCTACGTCTTGCAGAAGGCGCTGCGGAAGAAGCTGACGCCAATCGTGGTGCTGAACAAGATTGACCGGCAGGACGCGCGCCCGGCGGAGGTGCTGAACGAGATCTACGACCTCTTTATAGACCTCGATGCGGCGGAGGAGCAGCTGGACTTTCCGGTGTTGTATACCAACGCCAAGACGGGCACGGCGACGGCGGAGCCGGGCAAGGTGGGCGAGAACCTGGAACCGCTGTTCCGCGCGATTGTGGACCGCATTCCGGCGCCCGGAGGCGAGGCGAATGGGACGCTGCAGTTGCAGGTGCTGAACCTCGATTACAGCGACTACCTGGGTCGGATTGCGATCGGGCGTGTTTTTCATGGGAGCGCTCGCATGGGCACCGAGGTGGGCATTGCCAAACTCGGGGGCGAGATGGTGCGCACCAAGATCACCAAGCTGTTTACCTTCCGCGGGTTGAAGCGGGAGGAGGCGGATGAGGTCGTGTGCGGCGACATCGTGGCGCTGGCGGGCATGGAGGGCATTCAGATCGGGGAGACGGTGACCGACCCGGAGCATCCGTCGGTGCGGACGCCAATTTTGATTGACGAGCCGACGCTGGCGATGATCTTCACGGTGAACACGTCGCCGCTGGCTGGGCGCGAAGGGGAGTTCGTCACCTCGCGGCACTTGCGCGACCGGCTGCAGAAGGAACTGCTAACCAACGTCAGCATTCGCGTCGAGGAGCAGCCGAGCGCGGACGCGTTCCGGGTGTTGGGACGAGGCGAGCTGCAGTTGGCCATCCTGATTGAAACGATGCGGCGCGAGGGGTACGAGCTGATGGTGGGCAAGCCGGAGATCGTGATCAAGAGCGAGAACGGCAAGCGGATGGAGCCGCTGGAGCAGGTTGTGGTGGATTGCCCGGAGGCGTTCGTGGGCGTGGTGATCGAGAAGCTGGGGGCGCGCCGGGGCGAGATGACGCAGATGGTGAACCACGGCTCGGGACGGGTGCGGCTGGAGTTCAAGATTCCGGCGCGGGGATTAATCGGCCTGCGCGGGGCGTTGATGACCGACACGCGGGGCACGGCGCTGGTACACTCAATTTTCGCGGGCTGGGTGCCATACCAGGGCGAGCTGGCGGCGCGGCCGACGGGATCGCTGGTGGCGGACCGGGCGGGGGTTACGACGACATACGCCTTGAATAACATTCAGGAACGCGGGATACTTTTTCTCGGGCCCGGCGTGCAGATCTACGAAGGCATGATCGTGGGCGAAAACGCGCGTGAGGGCGACATGGACGTCAACGCGATGAAGGAGAAAAAGCTGACGAATATGCGGGCGTCGGTCGCGGACGAGGCCATCCGGCTGGTGCCGTACCATGCGCCGACGCTGGAGCAGGCGCTGGAGTTTATCTCCGACGACGAGTTTGTCGAGGTCACGCCGAAGTCGCTGCGGCTGCGGAAGAAGATACTGGCGTCGAACCGGCGGCCAAGCAAGAAGCAGCTCGCGGCGCTGAACCAACAGTAGCTCGACCGCCGCATCCCAGGCACTCAGCTCAGTACGAAACCAATGACGAAACTTCGGGTGGCGGTTTTGATGGGGGGCGCGAGCGGGGAGCATGAGGTTTCACTCGTCTCGGGGCGGGCGGTCGAGGCGGCGCTGGACCGGAAGAAGTACGACGTCACGCCGATTGTGATTTCAAAGCACGGAAAATGGGAGGCGCCGCTGACGCGGCGTTACGATGTCGTGCTGCCGATACTGCACGGCCCGCGGGGCGAGGACGGGACGGTGCAGGGGCTGCTGGAGCTGGCCGGGATTCCGTATGTCGGGGCCGGGGTGGTGGGATCGGCGGTCTCGATGGATAAGGACGTGATGAAGCGGCTGTTCCGGGCGGCGGGACTGCCGGTGGTTCCGCATTTGTGCGTGCGGCGGAAGCAGTGGAAAGCGGGGCCGGAGTCAGTGCAGAAGCTGATCGAGGAATCGCTCGATTATCCGGTATTTGTGAAGCCGGCGAACCTGGGATCGTCGGTGGGTATTAGCAAAGTACGGGGGCGGGGAGAGCTGAACGCGGCGATGGAGCTGGCGGCGCAGTACGACCCGAAGATCGTGATCGAGCAGGGGGTGAATGCGCGCGAGTTGGAGTGCGCGGTTTTAGGCAACGACGCGCCCAAGGCCTCGGTGGTGGGCGAGGTGGTGGCGGCCAAGGAGTTTTACGATTACGAGGCGAAGTACGCGGACGTGGGGTCACGGACCATCGTTCCCGCGAAGCTGGAGTTTGCGGTGACGGAGCGGGTGCGGGGTTTGGCGTTGGCGGCGTTCCGGGCGTGCGAGGGGCGGGGGCTGGCGCGGGTGGATTTCTTTTTGCACCGGGCCACAGGCGCGATTTACGTGAACGAGATCAACACCATGCCGGGCTTCACCCCAATCAGCATGTATCCTAAGCTATGGGAGGCGAGTGGGGTTCCCTTCCCCGCCCTGCTGGACCGGCTGATCGCGCTCGCGCTCGAACGAGACTGAGGAGGAACGGCCATGACACTGCTTGATGCCAAGCAATACGACTTCGTCAAAGCCCAGCGACGCAAGACGACGGCCATTATTGTCGCCGTGGTGGTGGTGCTGGCGATCATCGGCTTCCTTTACTATCCACGGTATATGGCGCGGCGGACGGTGAACCATTTCTTTCAGTCGCTGGTGGCGCACAACTACATGGAGGCGTACGCAATTTGGCAGGCGAACCCGAAGCTGTATCCGATGGATACGTTTATGCAGGATTGGGGGCCGTCGAGCAAGTGGGGGATCATTAAGACCTACCACATCGACCAGGTCGGCACCCCACCCGGGGGACATGCCAGCGGTCTGGTCGCGTTAGTCACGATCAACGGCATATCGACCGATGACGCGCGCATATGGATTCAGAACGGCACGCGCGAGCTGAGTTTCTATCAGTTCTGAGCTGAGACGACAATCGGGACAGAGTAGGCTGAAAGCTGGGCGCGCTCGGCTTCGCCGATGACGACCCGCACTTGGTAGGTGCCCTCGCCAGGAGCGATGAGATTTAAGCTGGCACCGAGACCCTCCGCCTTATATTTCTCCCAAGTGGCGGGCTTCAACGCCAGGTCCATTTCGCCGCGCTTGCCGGTTATGAATCGCCCGGCATGGTCGTACAAGGCGGCCACCATGATAAGCCGTTGCGTGCGGCGGTGGTTGCGCACGTTCAGGCGAAGGCGCTGGACATCGAGGCGTAGTTCGGTTCTTATTTGAATTCCTGATGCGCGGCACCTCACGCTGGCGGCGACTTGGTTGGCGGACGCGTTGGTGATGGAGGCATTCGTCAGAGCATGGTCGAGAGCGGCTTGCAGTTTGGCTGCAGGCTCAGGCGGTGGCGGATCGAAATATCCCCGTCGAAATTCCAGACTGGCACCGCTGATGTCGGGTCGCAACTGCATGCGGAGGGTATGCAGCTTGCCATCGGCGGGCAGCGATGGGGGGGCAAAGGCGATTTGATAGCTGAACGACGGGTCCAAGCCTAGACGTTTGAATCCGGCGGTGAGATCGTTGTTGTTGTGGAAGAAAAGGCCGCCAGTGGCTTGGGCGAGATTGGACATGGCGGCCGACTCGGCAGCGTATTGGTCGGTCTGCGAGGTTTGTTCGAAAATGTAGGTGGACTGAGGCAGGAACCCGGTGGTGGAGGGGTCGTCGAAGGAGAGCAGCGGGTCATTGGCATACAGACCCTTAGCGTCGAGTGCACTGATGGTGACACCGGCGCGCAGGGCGGCGCGAATGATGTCGTCCTGTAAATTTTCAGTTGTGCCCGAGACAAAGCCGCCTGAGGCAAAAATCAGAACCCGGCGGCCCGGAGCGGTTGCCAAATAATCAACCACGCCCTGGAGTGCACTCAAGTTGTCGATGGCCAGTCCTCGGTATTGGTCCCAAGTGGCATCGGCAACGCCGAGCACGTATTCAGCCGGCAATATGGCACCATAGCGCTGGCGCTGACAAGCGGCAGCCTCGCTCAACACCGCCTTTGTTGCCCATGCGTCACGTCGTTGGCTGATGAGGTAAGCCTCGTAGGGTGTGATGCGCGGACAAGGTGAGATGCTGGGGCTGGCGCGAGGATGCAGACCCATGGCGGCAATGGCGGCCAACAGTGGCGTGCGGTCGTTGGTTAAGCCATAGCTGATGGTCGAAGAGGCTGTGAAAATAGCCAACCGGTCATCCGCCCCCATGGCGGCGACAAACTGGGCGGCCGCGATACGGGTGTGAGCGAAATCGCCCGGCGCGGTTGTCACATCGTCAAAGTAAAGCGCGATGTCGCGCTGCGAGGCTTGGCTTGGCGCTCGCTTCTGGCCGGCATTTTGTGAAGAGAGTGGGGTCAGAGATTGAAAAAAGGTAATGGGGCGCGCCTCCCCGTCGTCGAACAAATGAAATTGGTCGCGTGCCAGGCCGACAATGGGCTGGCCGTGAGCATCCCGAACCACAACCGTCAGCGGCACAAGGTTTGCCTGTGCTGAAAATGTCGTCGTCGGTGGATTGTAGATGCCGGCGCTGACCTGAACCTCGGGCGGTTCGCGTGTTTGCTGCAGGAGCGCAGCAGTCGGCTGCAGACAGAATGCGGCCGCCACGACCAGGCGTGCACAAGGCAGGGGAGGCCACAGCCAGACCGCGCTCCTCTCGCGTGGCGAGTTGCGGACGAATGCGGCGCGCTCGAACACCTTTACATCTCTAAGACTAATCAGCCTCAGCACCGGTATTTTTTGCCAACTCCGAGGAATATATTCTGCCCGACGGGTTCTGTCAATGCGCCGCATTGCCATTGCTGCACCGAGAATTCCAATGAAGTTCTGGGCTACGGCACAATTTCGATTTCGGTGCGTTGGGTATTTTGTTGCTGGGCGGCGGGGTCGAGCACCGTTACCTGGATGGTGTAGCGGCCGACGGGGAGTTTCGCCAGCGACAGGTCGAAGTGGATGGGGACGGTGCCGGCGCGGCCGTACATGCCACTGGGGAGGGGTTGGGGCGGGGTCTCGAAGACCTTCTTGGTTCCCTGGAAGAAGTCTACATAGGCGACCAGAGGCTGCTGGATTTTTTGGTCGTGTTCGTAGGCTTGCATGTAGACGTACAATGGCGAGGTCTGGTGGAAGACGCGGGTGACGGAGGGCATTAGCTGCGCACCGTTTTCGACCAGGGGGTTGGCGGCCTGGGCGGCGTCCTTCGAGGTGTCTTTCTTGGCGTTGAACAAGGCCGTGTTGAGGGGGCTGCGCTGGCTGGAGAGGACGACGGTGCTGATGGGGATGCGGTCGGTGACCTTCACCAGGTTGGGGATGGTGAAGTCTTTCATGTAGGTGCCGATGCGTCCGGTCTCGGCGTCGCGGGCGAGGAGCTTGATGGTGTAGGTTCCGGGCAGGACGGTGAAGCCGGCGGTGAACTCGATGGGGACTTTGGCGAGCTGCTGGGCGGTGGCCTGGCTCAACTTCATGTCGGCCTTGTCGCGCAGGTTGGTGATCGTGGTTCCGTACTGATCTTTGACTTCGCCGATGAAGTCAATGAGCGAACGCTCGGCGCCGCCGGATTTGGCGAGCGCGAGTTCGCGTCCGGGGATCTTGGCGGCGATGGGGACGAAGTACTCGGCGGAGTTCAACTGGAAGTAGTTGATCTCCATGTCAATGGTCTGGTCGGTGATGGGGTCGCCGAGCATGAGGGCGTCCTCGAGTTGGCGCTCCTTATCGGTGGCGGTGAACTTGTCGAACGACTTGCCGGTGTAGTAGCCGACGCGGTAGCTG
>JANWLQ010000035.1 GCA_025450725.1 Terriglobales bacterium | reverse complement strand
GGCCGGTATCAGCTCCGCGCCGGAGCGCAGACGATTGCGCTCACGGCCATTCCGGATGCCGCCACCAACTATGGCGGGGTGGTGGGCATTGCCTCGCTGGGCCTAGCGCCGGGGGTGAGCGAGTACTTGCAACAACATGGCTTTGCGGTGCGGCCACTCGCGGCCGAGGATTCGCCGCCGCGGCTGATTCTGGTGGGCGATCCCCGGCTGAACGGCGACGACTCAGGGCGCGCACTGGCGGCGAGTTATGAATTGCTCTGGAAGCAAGTCGGCGCCGGCGCCTCGCTGCTGGTGCTCGAACCGCCGCCGGCGCGGCTGGCGGCGTACTGGCCGTTGAAGGCTCCGCTGGCGGCGGCGGGAGCGAATTGCGGCGCGGATGCGTTCGCCGCTCCCTTCGCTAACGGCTTGGAGGGAAGCGATTTCGCCGGGCTTCTGCGTCCGCCTCTGGCGTATGACTTAAGCCATGAAAGCGCGCTCGACCTTTACACCTGGGAAGGGGTGCGGTTGCCACGGCCAACGCGGCACTCCGGGTATGCGGGCTGTTATCCGCTGGTGAGTTTGCGGTTGGGCGCGGGCTGGGTGACGGCTTCGACGCTGCCGCTGCTCGAACACTTTCAGGATGCGCGGGCGCGCGTGTACCTGATGAATCTGATCGCGGCCGCGCTGCACCGGCGCCGCGCGGTGCCGGCCAGCCCCGGACTGCTGAGGATTATGCAAAAGAACGCGGCGGCTCTGGCGGCATTGCCGGCGGTGGAGCAGACGCGTATGCTCGGGAAGCTCGACAACCGCGCGGCGCCGCAGGGGGGAGTCGAACCGGCGCCGCGAATGGTACCGCAGTTGGGCAGCGGGGTTTGTTGGCACTCGCCGGCGACTCAACGGAGCGGCGCGTCGCTCGATCTCGACTATTCGCTGCCGGCGGCGGGGAGCGCGCTCAGCGTGAGCTTCGGTACGGAGCGCGCGCTGTGGCCGGGGGCTTACACAATTGAGGCCCGAGGCGACGGTTCGGCGGCCTGGACGGCGCTCGCGGCGCCGGCGCCGGCGGCCAACGGGCAGATGGAGATTCCGCTGCCGGCGGGGCAGGCAGGTTGGTTCGACTTCCGGCTTCGGCTCACCGCCGACCGCGCCGCGCCGTGGCGCGTGTGCGCATTCGACGCGCATTAGCCAACGACGCTGAGGGTTTCGCGCCAGTGGATGCGGAGGCGGCTGTGGGCAGCGCGGAGCGCGGCTTCGACCTGCTCGGGGGTACGGGCGCGGGCGAAGAGGAAGCCGAGATAGCTCGCACCCTCGGGCAGCGCTTGCAACGGCTCGCCGGGTTTGGCGGTGATCTCGACCGCTTCGATATCCGCAACCGCCGCGGCTTCGTTGACGCCTTCGACTTCAGCCAGGATGCCGCTTTGCGGGATAGGAATCATCATCACCCCGGCGGCCGACTTTTCGCGTTCCCAAAACGCGAGATTTTCGCCGAGCGCGCCGCGCAGAAGGAGTTCCTCGAGGCCGATGCGCTCACCGCGGCTTTCGAAGCGCAAGGTGCGGGCGCAGAGACCGCCAATTGGACGCGCGGCCACTTCGAGCACATAAACGGGGCTGGCAGCCTCACCGGCCATCCGAATTTCGGCGTGGATGGGCCCGGGCCCAAGACCAACCGCACGCGCCGCGGCTTCGACCATGTCCCAGATCAGAGCCCGTCGGTCCCAATCGAGCCGCGACGGGGCAATGTAAAGACTCTCCTCGAAGTACGGCCCCTCGAGCGGGTCGGGCTTGTCGAAGAGCGCAAAGCGCTGCAGCACGCCCATGGCGATCCAGCCTTCGAGCGCATACTCGCGGCCGGCGATGTAGCCCTCGATCATCAGCCACTCGGCGTTGGGATCGCGCAGCGCGCGCAGCTCCTGGGATTCAAGTAAACGCCGGATGCGGCCATAGGCGGCGACAAATTCGGCGGCGTTGTTGACGCGGATGACGCCGCGGCTGGCCGATAGCATTAAAGGCTTGAGGACGCAGGGGCAGGCGACTTCGGCGGCGAGCTTTTCCACTGGTGGTGGATCGAGGGTGAGGCGCTCGCGCCGGAACCAGGGCACCGGCAGGCCGGCCGATTCCATGGTCTGGCGAAAGGCGAATTTGTCATGGCAGCGCGCCGCCGCTCGGGGTGAGTGGAAGCGGAGGTTGAGACGGTCGGCCAGCTCGGCGGCCAATACAGCCGCGCGGTCGCCGCAGGCGATAATTCCCTGAAACGGCCCGCGCGCGCGGACGGCGGCCAGCGCGCCTTTGGCATCGTCGAAGCGCACCGGGACGGCATGGTCGCCCCAGGGGTTTTCCAGCTGATGGCAGCAATCGCTGGCCAGCGTCAGTTCCACGTCCATGCGGGAGGCGGCTTGCCGGAACTGCTCCACCTGGTAACCCGTCGTCGCCGCCACCAGAAGTACGTTGCGCGGCGTGGCCATATTTAATTGTAGCTACAGAATCATGCGAGCGAACTGCTCGTCGGTGGGCTCGGCTCAACAGAACCAGGGTTCGTTGAGATAGGGAATCGTCGCCCGCTGGGGGGCCGGGTCGGGCGCGGTCCGGTGGAATACATCGGCAAAAATTTGCCGGCGCGAGTGGTTGGCGCGACTGCCGGCGGCGACCGCGGGCTGCACGCGTTGGCAAAGCTCCTCGGTAGCGGCGTCGTTGAACTTCCACGCGTAGCTCAGGCCGGCTGGGTCGTACTCGCCGAGCCATTCGGCCGAGTCGTCGAGCTCGAGCAGGCGGGAGCCGGCGGGGATCAGGAGCCGGATGCCATATTGCACCGGAGCCACATGCTCGATCAAGTCGATTGCGGCGATCGTCTCGCCCCAATGGGCGAAAGACGCGGGCGTGGTCCAGGGGGTGAAGGCGACGAAAGTAGGGTTGAGCGCGAGGCCGAGGCGGCGGGTGAGCGCCAGCACTTCCAAAAAATCCTGCTGGGTGTGGCCTTTGTCGAGCTTGGCGAGCACGGCATCATCGAACGACTCAACCGCGGTGGTGATGAGAACGCATCCGCACTCGCGCAGGCGCGGCAGCAGCGCGGCATGACGGAGCAGGTGCTCGACCTTGATGGTCACGTCAAAACTCAGTTGGGTGTGCTCGGCGTGCAACGCTTCGACGACGCGTAATGCATGCCGGGGTCCATTGAGGAAGTCAGGATCGCCAAAGCTGATATGTTCGGCGCCGCGCTCGACCTGTTGGCGGACGTCGGCCAGTACCGTCTCGGCATCCACAATCCGAAACTGGCCGTTGTAAACGGGGACAATCGGGCAGTGGCGGCAGCGGTGCTTGCATCCGCGGGATGCCTCGGTGTAACCGCTAATGCGGGCGCCGCCGTCGGGCATTTCCAAACGGGCGTATTGTTCGAGCGGGGGAAGTCCGCTGCGATCAGGAAGGGTGAATTGCAGCCGGGGAAGCGCGGTGGACGGTTGCGCATGCAATTGCGCGCGGGCGAAATCAACGAGCTCCGATTCGAACTCCGGTCCGAGCACGGCATTAACGCCGGCGGCGCGCAAAGTATCGGCGTGGATGGGGGCGTAAAGGCCAAAGGCACACAGCCGGGCGGAGGGGGCCGCCTGGCGCACCCGGGGCAGGAGCTGGAGGGCAAGGCGCGTCGCGGTGTGCATGGGCAAATAGAAGCCGATCGTATCGGCTTGCGCCAGCGCCGCGGCGGTGAGCGGCGCGCGCGAAACGTCGGCGCACTCGACCTCGATACCCGCACGGCGCAGCCAAGCCGCCGGCGATGCCAACCCGAAGGGCTGCCGGCCCATTTCGTAGGTGGCGATCAACAACGTACGCATGGTTTAAACGAGAGTCCACTCGGAAAGGTCAATCTGGCTACAGTTGCGGCCCTCGTGTTTGGCCGCATACAGGGCGCGGTCGGCGCGGCGCAGCATGATCTCGGCGACGTCGAAGGCGTGGTCGGGGCCCGAAGGCTCTGAAGCGCCACTTTGTTCTTCGTACACGGCGATGCCGATGCTGGCGGTCAGGGAGATGGTGTGTTCTTCAAAGACGAACCGGGTGCGGGCCACCGCCTGACGCAAGTCTTCCGCCCAAGCCATGGCCCAAGCCAGCACCGCGCCGGTTCCGGGGCCGGCGTCGGCGGGAATAATGATGACGAACTCGTCGCCGCCCAAGCGAGCCACGGCACGGCCGGCTTCGGGGACGCGCAAGGTCTCCTGCAGCGTTCGCGCGACCGCGACCAGCGCCGCGTCTCCGGCGGCGTGGCCGCGGGTGTCGTTGACTTGTTTGAACTGGTCCAAATCCAGACTGAGGCAGGCGAGGGGCCGGTGGGTTGCCCGGCTGGCGCTGACGGCGGCGGCCAGGGCGGGGCGCAGGGCGCGGCGATTGAGCACACCGGTGAGCGCATCGCGGCGCATCTCCTCGGTCAACTGATCGTGGCGCTCGGAGGTGGCCAGCCACATCGCCCCCAGGGCGAACATGGTGGTGAAGACGAGTTGCAAGGTGGCGGAGACCACTTGCACCTGGGTTTGGCGCGGGCCCTGGTTCAGACTCAACCAGGATGCGGTGGCCCGCGTCAGGTGGAAGACGGCATAGGCGGCCATGATGGCCAGGGTCACGTGGCCGCCGAGGATGCGGTCGTCGCGGGTTCTCCAGAGCACCGCGATGGCCAAAATCGCCTCAATCGCGGAGGTGAGGCTCATGACGATGAAACGCCATTCCATGGGGTGGGGCCCGGGAATGAAATGCGCCAGCAGTAGGGATTGAACGACAAGCACAACCGCATCCACCCACGGCCAGCCCATGGGGCGGCCAACGAGATCACACAGCCCGCGGCGCAACAACACGAAAGCGGCAAGCATCATGGCGCTGGCTATGAGAACGTCCACTCGCGCCGGCAGGAACAGGCGGAGCGCCAGCATTTCCAAGAGAATGGACAGCGCCGCGGCGGACAAACCATGGGCCAGCCAACCCACGCCCTTCAAATGTCGAACCGGCTGGGCGAAGCAATAGAGCACGGCGGCGCAGCTCGCCATCACCACCCAATTGGCGAAGGCTAACGTGAGAAAGCTCATTGGCACTACCATGATGTGCCGGAATCCAACGACTCGCAACCGCTACAATTAAGAGGAATGCGCGGCCAATTTAAAATCTTCCGCTTTGCCGGAATTTCGGTGTATCTGCACTGGAGCTGGTTTTTGGTGGCGGTGTTCGAAATTCAGGCGCGGGTAGGCGCGTATACCGCGCCGGGCTGGAACATTCTGGAGTATCTCTCGCTGTTCGCGATCGTGACGATGCACGAGTTTGGGCACGCGCTCGCCTGCCGCAGCGTGGGCGGCACGCCCGACCGGATCATGCTCTGGCCTTTCGGCGGAGTCGCCTATGTAGACCCGCCGCAGCGCCCCGGTGCGACGCTGTGGAGCTTGGCGGCGGGCCCGCTGGTCAATGTGGCGCTGGTGCCGGTGTTCGCGGTTGTTATGATGCTGCGCCCGGGCGGCAATCTGGGCGAGTACCTTTACTCGGTCGAGCTGATCAATTTGGGCCTGCTGATTTTCAATTTGCTACCGATTTATCCGTTGGATGGCGGCCAGATACTGCGCTCGCTACTTTGGTACAAGATGGGCCGCGCCCGCAGTCTGATGGCGGCAACGATTGTGGGCCTGGTGGGCGTGGCGGCGGTGATCGTGCTGGCGCTGCGTTCGCTCGACGTGTGGTTGCTGGCCATCACCGCCTACATTGCCATGACCTGCTGGTCTGGATTTCAGCAGGCGCGCACGCTGCTGCGCATCAGCCGGCTGCCGCGGCTGGCCGGGCTGAGCTGCCCGTCGTGCCACGCGGCGCCGTTTGCCGGTAACTACTGGCACTGCCCGCAGTGCGCGACCAACTTCAATATTTTCCAGGGCGGCGCCTGCCCTGGGTGCGGGCATGCGTTTCCGCTGGCCGCGTGTCTGGAGTGCGGGCGGGCGGCGCCGCACAGCGCCTGGGCGCAATTGGCGCAATATACCGGCGCGCGGGCATAAGCTTGGATTAAGCTGGTGAGCATGCGTATTGCCGCCATTACCGGCGCCGCCCAAGGAATCGGGCGCCGCACCGCCGAAGTTCTCGCCGAGCGCGGCTATGCGCTGGCGCTCATGGATCTACACGCGCCCACCGCCACAGTGGCCGCCGCGCGCGCGGGCGGAACGCCGGAGGCGCCGCTGGAATTCATCGGTGACGTCAGCGACCCTGGGGCGGTGGCGCGCTTTGCCGCGGCGGTCGAGTCGCGCTGGGGCCATGCCGACGTGTTGGTCAACAACGCCGGCATCAGCTTTATTCAGCCCGCCGAGGAGGTCAAGGTTGCCGATCTGCGCCGGGTGCTTGAAGTCAACCTGGTGGGTCCGTTTCTGCTTTCGCAAGCCTTCGGCGCGCAGATGCTGCGGCGGGCGACGGGCAGCATCGTCAATGTGGCCTCGGTGGCGGGGCTGCAGGGCATTTCCCACCGCGCCGCCTACAACGCGTCGAAGCATGGGCTGATCGGCCTCACCCGCACGCTGGCCGGCGAGTGGGGCGCGCGCGGGGTGCGCTGCAACGCAGTGTGCCCGGGTTGGGTGAAAACCGAAATGGACCACTCGGCGCAGGGCGCTGGGCTGTACACCGATGACGATATTACCGGGCGCGTGCCAATGGCGCGGTTCGCCTTTCCGGACGACGTGGCGCGGGCGATCGCGTTTCTCGCCGATCCGGTCGAGAGTAGCTTCATCAACGGACAAGCGCTGGCGGTGGATGGCGGCTGGACCGCCGACGGAAGCTGGCAATCACTGCGTCTGGCGACGCGTCCGCGGAGCGATTAGCAGGGCGAGCAGCGCGAGCGCGAGCAAGTACAGGCCGGGTTCGGAGTCGAGCGTGATGCGGCCACGAGCGGCATTGGTGAGCCACGCGGCGGCGCCGCCGATGCTCACGGTGATGGCCAAGCCGATGGCGGCGGCGATCACCGCACCGGTCACCGCCCACCGGCGGCGGTTGAGAATTTCGAAGAGCGCGCACAACACCATGCACACGATCGCGGCGAGCGCCAACTTGGGCAGCGCCTGGGCCACGGTAAGCCAATGAGCGCCGCGATGAACGTCGAACATGGTTTGCAGCGCGCGGGTATCGCTCACCAGGCGGTTGATGTCGCTGTGTCCGGCGGCGAGCGTGACCAGGCTCCACTGCTCGGAGCCGAGAAGCAGCAGCGAGCCGCGCAGGGCTGGCAGCCAGCAGGCGACGAGCGCAAGTACAATCGCCGACCAACGTATGGAACGCATGCTGAAGTTTAGCCTACGCGGCCTGGCTTTTGCGCTGGCGGGTGCGCCATTCAATTAAATCAGCGCGGGCTTTGTCGAGAGCCGCGGTCGCTTCGCCCAGTTTTTTTTCGGCGTCGAGGCGGCGCTGCACTGAGTACACGTGGCGCGCCAGCTCGATTTGTAGGGCTTCCACCTTGCGAAAGGCGGAGCGATAGGCTCGTTCCTGGGGGGTATCCAAAAAAATCTCCGATGCCTGATTGGATGCCTGAAAACGCCCTCGCGTACGCTTATTGCTTTAGTCTAGTAGTGTGACCGACCCGGTGCGCTTCAGCCTTTGGTTTTCCGACCATTCCGAGAACGATCTGCTGCCGCGACTGGCGCGGGCGGCGGCGGTGCTGCCCGCCGAAGCGCTGGAGCGCGGGGTGCGGGAGGTGAAGCTAACGGCGGTGGACTGGAACCAGGCGGCGCTGGTCGAGGAAGCATTTGAAAGCGGCATGGCGCTGGAGGCGGCCCTTGAGCTGGTGCGGCCGTTCGCGGCCAACGATTGCGCTTGTGAATTGCGGCTTTCGTGGAGTTTGTGGATCTACGACGAAGCCGAGTGGCGGCAGCGCCCGATATCGATTCTATTCACCAGCTTTGGCCGGGCGTTCGCCGACCACGACGCCG